>CAZIKA010000001.1:0-44688 GCA_964539705.1 uncultured Prevotella sp.
TTTTCTGACATATCATAACTTTTTATGGAAAAATTTGCTCAATCCGCGAAAAAGCACTACCTTTGCACCTGCTTTTCAGGGAAGAAGCCGGCTTTTACAAGCTTTTTTCAAAAAGCAATCGGGATGTAGCGCAGTTGGTAGCGCACTACGTTCGGGACGTAGGGGTCGGGCGTTCGAGTCGCCTCATCCCGACAGAAAAAGGAATATTCTCACATAGAGGACATTCCTTTTCTTTTTTCTAGAAGCAGACGTAAGGAGTCAATCGGTTGATGACTTCATCGGAGAAGTCAGGCAATAGGCGCAAATCATCCAAAGAATGAAGGGGACCATGAAGCCTTCGATAGTCAACAATAGCCTTCGCCTGATAATAGTTGATATATGGATGGTGCTTCAATTCATTCAACGACAATCGGTTGACATTCATTTTGTGCACCTGCGATGTACTCACAACAAAATACTTCTTGGCCTCCTGAGGGAAGTTATCTATTTCATCTAGCTGATTTACACTAACGAAACCGCCTAGCCGTTGACTATAATCAGCTATTCTGCGTGCATAATAGCTGCCAATGCCAGGCACCTTTTTATATATAGCGGTATCGCTGACATTCAAGTTGACAGTCTCGTTTTCTGCAATTTTTATAGGATAACGGAGTGTGTCACGCTGATATGCTGGCACATCTTCCTTTACGAGGGTGGATGCTGGCAGGTAGTCGGAAGAGATTTGGATATAAGGTTCCAATTCGCGATATTGTTTCACCGTAAGTCCATACAGCCGTGCAAAATCTTCCTTCTTTCGATAGATACCACCCGCCGCCCTATACTTATAGATATTACGTACCTGCCAGGCCTGCAAACCTAATCGAAACAACTGGGTGCTGTCAGCCGTATTGGGATCGAAGACAAAACGCTCAGCTTGCACTGGCTGCTGATAATAACTAGAGGTTCTAGAAGAACTAGAATCTCTAGAAAAGCTAGTGGAACTAGTAATACTAGTTATACTAGACTCCTTAGAGAATTCATCACCCGAAAGCCACATCATCAAAAGACACCCAGCTGCTACAGAGAGTAGCACCAATAGAATTCTGCGATCATGACGATTCAGATAAAAGAGGTCACCAAGTTTCATATCAGATTACGCCAAACTGATGGAGGAAGATAAGCAGGATACAGATAGGGCACACATAGCGCACGGCAAACAGATATACGCCGAAGAAACGTCCACGCAAGGTGCCACCATTAGTTAACTCGTCCTTGATAATATGCTTAGGCACATACCACCCCATAAACAGACAGGTGAGCAAACCACCCGTTGGCAAGAATATCTGACCTGTGAGGAAGTCGAACCAGTTGAACATCGACTGTCCGCTAAAGACTAGCCACTCACGACTATCTCCGTAAGAAAGGGAACAGAAAACACCTATCAATGCACAAAGAGCGGTAACAAGTGTAGCCCCCCATTTCCTTGATATTTTCAATTCCTCGTGGAAGAAGGCCGTGCTGACCTCATGGAGTGACATAAGTGACGTGAGGGCTGCCAGCGACAAGAGAGAATAAAATAGAAGTGCTACAATCTCGCCAACCAACGGTACCGCAGAAAATGCCTGTTGGAATACGTTGGGCAGGGTGATAAATACCAATCCTGGACCTGAATACTGCCCTGCCAGTTCCGGATTAGCCAGTTTATCAGCTGCATCTGGATAGCTGGCGAAGAAAGCGGGGAAAATCATCAGCCCCGCAAGAATGGCTATCAGCGTGTCAATACTTACAATCTGGGCAGCTGATTTCGTAAGGTGCGTGTCACGCTTAAAATAACTGGCATAAGTACACAGGCAACCCATGCCAAGACTTAAAGAATAAAAAGCCTGACCCAGTGCCCCTAGGAAGGTCTTACTATCTACGCCTGAGAAATCAGGATTGAAGAGGAACGAGATACCTCGCCCTGCGCCTGGCAACATACACGATGCCACAGCAATGATTACCAATAAGATAAACAGCAGCGGCATCATCAGTTTCGAACCGCGCTCAATTCCTTTCTCTACACCCTTCGAGATGATGAAATGGCACATCATCATAAATATCAACATCCATACAATAGGTTTCCACGGATGCGAGGCAAACGTATCGAAATAGGTCTTTACATAAGTGGCATCACCATTAAGATGACCAGCAACAGAGGCATAGATATACTGTAGACACCAGCCCGACACCACCACATAATAGCCCGTAATCAAGAATCCCGTGAAGACACCAAATAAACCTATCAGTCGCCATGGCGTACCATTAGCCAACTTCGCATAAGCCCGCGCCGTATTGGCCTGAGCCCTACGTCCAATGATAAATTCATTAAGCATACAAGGCACGCCCAATATCACCACACACGCTATATATATCAATAAAAAGGCTGCACCACCGTTCTGACCCGTCATATAGGGAAATCGCCATACATTACCAAGTCCCACAGCCGAGCCTGCCGTTGCCAGTATAATACCCAGTTTTGTTCCGAAATTTGCTCTCTCTGTACTCATTTTCAAATCTCAAATCACATTTTCGCGTGCAAAATTAAAAAATAATTACGAATTGTGAATTATGAATTATGAATTATTTCGTACTTTTGCATCCTAATTGAAAGTAAAAATAGTAAAATGACGCAATTTCTTAAGAAATATCCCCTTTCGCTACTCAGCATAGCATTGGTTTGGTATCTCTCCGTTTGGTTCTTGCCACCCGATTACATAGAGTTGCCTAGCATCAACTTCCTTGACAAATGGACACATTTCCTGATGTATGGCGGTATGTGCACAGTCATCTGGATTGAATATCTGCGTCATCATCAGACACTCAACAAGTTCAAGCTCTTTCTTTGGGCATGGCTCGCCCCTACCCTAATGGGCGGTGTCATTGAGATTGTACAGGAAAACTACACCACCGCTCGTTCTGGCGAATGGCTCGACTTCGCTGCCGATGCCGTTGGTGTCACCTTAGCCGTTGGTATTGGTCTGTTTTTAAAAAAATACGTCCCTTTTCACATTTCCGAGAGATAATCATTGGAATAATTCAGGGAAATTAGTAACTTTGCACCCTGAAAACATTAATCATCATGAACGAATATTATTATTACGGAGTGGCAGCCATGTTGTATATCACGACATGCTGGACATTTGCACTCATACGATGGTTCCATACCTGCCAGGAGCCTAAGGAGCACCGCTCTTATATTTGGCCCGACCGCAAGTTGCAGTGTCTGGTCTATTCTATGGCCACCCTGCTTTTACCTTATATCATAGACCCCACCAACGAGGCAGCATGGACACTGATGAAAAGCTACTACCCCGCCACCTATTATTTCTATACAGGCCTGCTGATGCTTTGCTACGCTGGCAGTGTGAAGCAATGGAGCCGTTGGAAACCTGTCAGCTGGGTGGCTGCCTGCATCGTTATTGCCACGATGCTCATACCTGTGCTCAACGCTTGGCTACCCTTCGAGTTCATGAACGAAAGAGGAAGACAGTTTTGGCATTATGTCATCACCACAGAGAGTCTGTTGATGTTGGTATTCTGCTGTCTGGCCATGTGGCAAGTTTGGAGCTGGATTCGTGAGTCGCGTGATGCCAACTATTCGAACCCAGACGATTTCCCTGTGAAGTACGCCAGCATCGTCTTAATCTACCCGTTCATCCTTACCCCGCTGCTATGGCCTGCCTATATCCTCGACTCACGTCAGGTAATGGCAGTTCTTCACATATTGCTGGCCATCTTCAACATCGTGCTGCTCATCACCGTTATGCCCGCTTGGCGTCGTAAAAACATGCTACCCTCTACTGCGGACGACGACAACGATGCCGATGATGCTCACCAGGATGATGGTACCGAAGAGCAAATAGAACAAACGGTACTTGAGATTAAAGCCTACGTGGAAGGACAACGCGCCTATCTGGAACCTCACCTGAAGATTGACGATGTGGTAGAGCATTGCAAGCACGGTCGCACCTACGTCTCACAGGCCTTCAAGCGCCGCCTCGGATCTTTCTCCGGCTATATTAATGGGCTGCGTATGGCTCATTACGAACAGCGTATCACCAACTACCCTGGTGAGACTAAGGAGGCAGCAGCCCTTGCTTCCGGCTTTTCTTCCTATATGAGTTACTATCGTACCAAGCAAAAATTGGAACGCGAAGGGTATACAACGACGTAAGACGTAAAAAAGAAGACATTTTGAAAAATGTAATGCCGATTTCTCGATGGAATCGGCATTTTTTGATAATTTCTTACATTTTTTTATTACACGTTTTTGTACAATTTGTTATGTTCTTACACAAAAGTGTAATGAACTTACACCCAAAATGTAATGAGTTTGTACAATTTGTTATGTCCTTTTTCATAGAATAGTAGTAATTTCGCGCCTTGAAAATAAAAGGCAACATAAACCTTAACCATTATTCTTTACAAGGATGACAGAAAAAATCAAAGAATTATTATTCGACCCCTTGGTGCTAATTCTCCTAGGACTCCTCGTCATTGGCATCTACTTTTTCCTCCGTGCTTGTTGGCGCAACATTATGAACAGAGAATAGACTATATAAGGATAACATATACATTATTATATAATAACAAAATCAAAATGCAAAAGAAACGACACTTATTTCTGGCAAGGGCAACGATGACGCTGCTCCTTGCCTTGTTCACGTCTATAGGGGCGTGGGCAACAATTACGGGAAACGGCACGCAGGCCAGCCCGTACACTATTAACAGCGCTGACGACTGGAACACATTTGCCGGTTGGATAAACAACAGCAACAGTACTTATGCCAGCAAGTGCTACAAGTTGACGACCGACATCACCGTCTCTACGATGGCGGGTACATCAGCGAATCCCTTCAAGGGCGCGTTTGATGGTCACGGCTACACGATTACCCTCAACGATCTGTCGATTGACGGTGAGGAATATTGTGCTCCGTTCCGTTATGTCGATGGTGCCAACATCAGCTTCGTTCGCACGGCGGGTACAGTTATTGCTACCGACAAGAAATATCGCTCAGGACTGATTGGCAATAGCAATGGCAATACCACCATCAACGCCTGTTGGAGCAGTGTCACTATCAATTCCACCATTGACGGCGACGGCACACATGGCGGTTTTGTGGGAACCGTCACGAACGGCACGCTCGCCATCAAAAACTGTCTCTTCGACGGCACATTCAATGGCAACAACAAGACCAGCAGCTGGGGCGGTTTCGTTGGTTGGAGCCAAGGCACGACCAATATCAGCAACAGCGTATTCCATCCCGCAGGAGTCAATAAAATTAAAAATCAGACGTCTAATGGCAATGCTACCTTCGGCCGTAATAATGTAAACGCCACCAATAGCTACTATTATACCCAGATGGGTACAGTACAGGGCACCGCTGTAGGCTCCACGTCGGCCTCAGATCTTCGGAAGAAACTGGGCTGTTACTGGGAAACTGGCTATAATGTGATGCCCATCATGGGACGACACGGAATATACACTGAGTACAGCGTCGGCAGCGTATATGCATCCGATCTGCCTAATACTAACTGGTCTTGGAATAATTATCATGCAGATTATTTTTATAAAGTTTCAAACCTTGTAGATGGTGATAAAGGTAGCACCTGGCGCTATGTCACGACCTCAAACAAATGGAGCAATCCCACCGTTGATTTCGAGTATCCCAATGAACTCATTGTCAAGGGCTATACGGTATGGACGGGCGATGAAGCACATTTATATCCAAACAGTAATCCCAAAGGCTGGAAACTCTATGGTAAGAAAAACAAGGATGACGCTTCCTGGACGCTGATTGACGAACAGACCAATGCAGGCCTAAGCGGAACATCATGGCCCAAAGGTTTCAGCGCGTCCTCAAATAATACCTCATACAAATACTATCGCTTTGAGGTTACGAGTATGGTCGGTCTTGTGGACGGTGTTTACAAGTGTCAGTTAGGTGATCTGAAGCTATACGGCATTCCTGAATATGGCAACACGGAATTATCGTGGGCCACTATCACGATGAGAGATAGCTACGACTGGACGGGCAACACGTTAACGGTGACGCCTACTGTCACGTCGTTGAACGGCAACACACTGACCAACGGCACAGATTACACCTATACTATTTCTCCCTCGACCGTCAAGGATCTGGGCGACTATACGCTGAACGTCACCGGTAAGGGCAACTATTCGGGCGTTAATAGCGCTAACTTCAAAGTGGTGAAGAATATCTCGGGCGCTGGCTCTTCGTCCAACCCTTACCTGATTAACACGGTTGCAGACTGGAACGCCTTTGCCACTCTCGTCAACAATGGCACCAGCTACAAAGGCCTGTATGTGAAGCTCAATGCAAACATTACAGTCTCTGAGATGGTAGGCACCAGCGAGGCCAACAGCTTCCAGGGCACCTTCCTTGGCGCCTCCGGCAAGACCCTGACGCTCAACCTGACTGCTACCGGCGACAATTGTGCGCCGTTCCAATATCTGAAAGACGCCACCATCAAGGATCTCAATGTCGCCGGCACCGTCAGCACCGGCTACAAGTATGGCGCCAGCATCGCTGCCCATACCTACGGAGAGACCAACATCCAGAATTGTGTCAGCACGGCGGAGATCACCAGTACATACTCTTCTGTGAAAGACGGCACCCACGGCGGCTTCGTTGCCGTGAACGAGAGCGGCAAGCTCACCTTCACCAACTGCGTCTTTGCCGGCAAGTTGCTTGGCGGAAATGCGAAATGCAATGGTGGTTTTGTGGGATGGGCTGTCAGCAGTATTGTTTACAACAACTGTTTGTTTGCGCCTGCTGATATCCAGATGGCATACAACGACAGCTACACCTTCAACCGTAATGGCAATGCCACTTTCAATGGCGCTTTCTATACCCGCACCTTTAATGGCGCGCAAGGCACACAGGTCTATACTGACTTCAGCAATACCATTGCCAAGCGTGAATACACCTACAACAATACTGTTTATTACTCGAAAGCAACGGTCACCATCGGCAATGTCAATGCGAACTATGCCTACACCGGCAGCAACATCACCGTCACTCCCACCGTCAGCTATGGCGATGTCACTCTGACGAATAATAAAGACTATACGTACAGTATCTCACCCTCACCCGTCAAGGCGACGGGCACTTACACCATCACCTTTACGGGTAAAGGCAATTATGCAGGCAGCATGACCAAGACGTTCCTGGTGAACCAGGAATTGACTGGTGCCGGCACCTCGGCCAGTCCTTATCTGATTAAATCTGCTTCCGACTGGAATACGTTTGCAGCCAATGTAGAAAGTGGCGTCACCTATGCTGGTAAGTATGTGAAGCTGAACAACAATATCACCGTCAGCACGATGGTGGGTAAGGAGAGCGCTCCGTTCATGGGTACTTTCGATGGTGGCGGCAAAACGCTGAACGTCAACATCGTCAGCACCACTACAGGCAGCACGAGAGACGAACAGGGCGTGGCACCATTCCACTTTATCTGCGATGCAGTCATCAAAGATCTCACCGTTACAGGTAGCATCACCTCAGCCAATAAGTTTGCAAGTGGTCTGGTAGGTTATACGAGCAACACAAGCAAAAAAACGACAGAGATTACCAATTGTGTCGTTAAGCCAACCATCACTGTCCAAAATAACTACATCGGCGGTATTATTGGTTATATGTTCTATGAGTATAGCGGCTCTTACCGCGACTGCAAATTATACCTGACCAACTGCGTCTTTGCCGGTACCATCCAAAGCGCCAACGACGAGAAGCGCAGTTCCATCGGCGGTATTCTAGCTTATCATTGGAGTGGAAATCTCTATATCAACAACTGTCTGGAGAACGGTACCTATAAAAACATCAAACAGATGAGTCCATTATGTGGAAGTTCCTCTAGCATCCCCGCTGACATTACCGGACTCTATTATCTCAACACCATTGGTGAACAAAACCAAAATGTTACCGACGAGAAGGGTTGTCACCGTGTGGTGAAGACCGTCCCCACCACCGATATCTATTCTACACGCACCATCAAGGGTTACACCGTCTATCAGCCTGCCACCCTCACGGGCATGGATAACACCTATGCCCACACTGGCAATACCATCAGTCTCAGCTATGCACTGAAGATGGGAGCCACCGATATGGTGGAGAACACCGATTACGTGGTAACCATTAAAGACAGTAAAAACAAGGCTGTGGAACCTGCCAACCTGAAGGATAATGGCAACTACACCATCCACTTCACAGCCAAGAGCGGCAATGCTGCCGGCTATCAGGGTGAGACGGTGTACAGTTTCCGCATCAGCCAAGCTGAGACACTGGGCAGCTATACCTTTGCCACAGAGGGCGACGGCGACTCAAAAGTGTATCTCATCAACGACGAGGACGACCTCGAGGCACTGGCAGCTTACGTCAATGCCGACAAGAAGAACACCTGCGAAGGCTTGACCTTCAAACTGAACAACGACATCACGATGAAAGCCGAGCACACCGCAATCGGAAGATATGACTATAACACCAATTATTTGTTTAAGGGCACCTTCGATGGTAACAACAAGACCATTACCGGCCTGACCATCAACAAGACTTCAGGATCCGACGCAGATAGCTATCAGGGCTTGTTCGGCTATGTTGTCAATGCCGTTATCAAGGACGTTACATTGGTCGACTGCGACATCACTGGCTATAGATATGTCGGTGGTATCGTAGGTGCTATCTATGGCTCAAACGACGCTCATGCTGTCATCCAGAACTGTCACGTCAGCGGCACCATAGCCTCTGTTATTGCCAATGCCTACAATCATGGTGGTATTGCGGGATATTGCAAAAATGTAGATGTCACGGGCTGTACCGTTACAGGTAACGTCACTAACAAGGAGTCAAGCTCTTATTATGGCGGAATCGTAGGTGAAGCATACACGACTACTACTATCACATCGTGTGAGAACAGCGCCAATGTCACAGGCGGAGGCAGCTACCATGGAGGTATTGCCGGCTATTGTTGGGAATCTAAGCTCAGTCAATGTCTGACCACTGGTACGATAAATCAGACAGGAGACAATGCCCTCATTGGTAATGATTACAATGGCCAATATACCAACTGCTACTACACTTCTGGAACATCAAGAAAAGGCGAGTTTGTAAGCGCCATCACGGGCCAGCAGATGACAAGCATTATCGTCAGCGAGGCAGCCACCGTCACCAGCGTCATCGACGGCTCGAAGTACTATAAGGCCGGCGACTGGACCGTGACGCTGACCCCCGACCAGACGAACAGCACCTTTATTAAATATGCGTGCGAAGGCGGCGCGCTGACCAATCTCACTACCATCGATGGCGAGCACACGCTGACCATTGGCAAAGCGCCTGTCACTATCATCGCTGTCGTGAGCAGCAACAGCGGCGTTCCTATGAGCAATGTCGCCATCTCCGACATTCCCGACCAGCGCTGGAGAGGCAAAGGTGCCTTGACGCCCGAGTTCACCGTCACTTACAACAACACGGAGCTCGTGGAGAACACCGACTACCTGAAGGAGTATTCCGACAATGTAGAGGTCGGAACGGCGTCTATCACGCTGACCGGTATCGGCAACTATCGCGGCACGACCGTCAAGACCTTCAATATCGTGGACTTCGCGCTGCAGACTCCTGGCAAGGATAACAGCGCCGAGAACCCCTATCTGGTTAAATCCGAGGAAGACCTTCAGGTGCTGGCTGACATTGTGAACCGTGGCGTTCGCAAGGGCGGCTTCTACCAGCAGACAGAGCCCATCACCCTCAAGGCGGAACACACGGCCATCGGTAACTCTAGCAACAAATTTGAAGGTTCCTACGACGGACAGAATCTGGCCATCAGCAGCTTGGTTATCAATAAGCCGAATGATAGCTACCAAGGTTTGTTTGGTTATATTGGCTCTGAGAGCTCTGTAATCCAGAATGTCAACATCGTGAACTGTGATATTACTGGTGGCAGTTCTACGGGTGGCGTTGTAGGTTATGCTCAATATGCTCAAGCATCTATCCTGCATTGTCAGGTGAGCGGTTCGGTCAAGTGCACCTCAAGAAATAATAACATTGGAGGTGTAGCAGGTTATTCTAAAGGCACTGTTGACGATTGCGTCAGCACCGCCAGCGTCAGCGGCGAGGGTAACTACCACGGCGGTATTGTAGGCGACAATTATGGCACCGTGCAGAACTGTTTCTGTGCAGGCTCAGTGGAAGGTTCCAAGAGTGTCGGTTCCATTGTCGGTGACAAGAACTCCTCAACACTCATCAACAACTTCCACCTCTCTACGACAACAGGCGGTGTAGGTGCTTACGGTTCCACAACAGGTACTGACCAAGAGGGCGCAGAGGTGGTCGTGAAGATCACGACGAACAACGACCTCATCACCCTCACCTTGCCTGCGAAGGCCGACTACGAATGGAAGGGCGACAAGCTCTACAAGAACGGCACGGTGGTGACGCTCGCTTACGCCTTGCCTGATCAAATGATTTTCGATACCTACTCCGTCAGCAGCGGCGCAATCAGCGATCCCTTGACGATGAATGGTAATCACACACTGAGCGGCTTTGCCGAGGATGTGGTGATCAATGGTTCACACGCTGACCAGCTGATTGATTTCTCTCAGACAGGCAATAGCATCATTGCCGACTTCGCCGCCTTCACCTTCGACGGCAGCGAGCATCATCCCGAGCCCGTGGTGACGGTCAATGGCCGTGAACTGGTGAAGGATGTCAACTACACCGTCAGCTACGACGTTGACTGCACCAGTGCCGGCAAGCACGCGGTAACCATCACCGGTCAAGGCATCTTCTACAACTCCACCTCGAAGACCTTCACCATCGAGGCCTACGACATCAGCGCCGACGCCGCCGTCACCATCGCCGGCATAGAAGCCACCTACGGCCAGACAGGCAGCCCCGTGCATCCTGTGCCTCTTGCCGTGACCTGTGCCGCCACAGGCAACGCTAAGCTCGCCGCCGGCACTGACTACACCCTATCCTACAGCGAGGACTGCACGCTTCCTGGCAACTACCAGGTCACAGTCAATGGTCAGGGCAACTACAAGGGCTCCAAGAGCGTGGACTTCACCATCCTCGAAGCCTATGGCATCACCGTATTCAACGATAATGCTACCTCTCAATATTTACCTGTTTATGGATATTATGGTAATTATCATCAGAAGAACGAGTTCGTGATGCCCGCTTCTGAACTTGAAGCCATGGGCGGCGCTTATATTAACTCCATGCAGTTCTACATCAGCTCGAAGGCCAACAGCGCATGGACCGGCACCTTCCAGGTGTTCATGAAAGAAGTGGATGCTACCACCATCAGCAACTTCAGCGGTACCAACGGCGCCACCATCGTCTATGAAGGTAGCCTCGATGGCACCAAGGATGTGATGACCATCAACTTCTCTACTCCATACGCTTATCAGGGTGGCAATCTGCTCATCGGCATCTACGAAACAACGAGAGGCACTAATGACCCCTCGGCATATTTCTACGGCAAGATTGTTAACGGTGCCAGCGTTGGTGGAACCAATTGGAGCGATCTTGATGGTGTATATAGCTATCAACGCAACTTCCTGCCGAAAACCACGTTCTGGTTTGATACGCCTATGGTGTTGGTAGATAACGCTACAGACAACAGCAAGACCATTAACGACAACGACAATGAGAAAGTAAACGTACTTCTCAGGAATCGCACGCTCTACAAGGACGGCGAGTGGAACACCATCTGCCTGCCATTCGATGTGACACTGAAAGACAGCCCATTAAAGGGAGGTATCGCCAAGACACTGACCGATGCCACGATGACCGGCACTACCGTCAGCCTGACCTTCGGCGATGCTGAGGAGACGCTGAAAGCTGGCGTACCTTATCTTATCAAGTGGGAGGTTCCTGCCGATTTGGTTATCAAGACTGCTGATGATTGGAACAACTTCGCGACTGCCGTTTCCGATGGCAACACGTATAAAGATAAGGTGGTGCGTCTGGCTGCTGACATCACCGTATCTGAGATGGTGGGCACAAGCGGAAATAAGTTCAAAGGAACATTCATGGGCGATGGTCACACGTTGGATCTCAACGACTTGAAATCTTCTGGCGAGTTCTGTGCCCCCTTCCGCTATGTTGATGGTGCTACCATCAGCAACCTGCACACAACGGGTACCGTCATCGCTGATTCTCACACAAGTAATGACAAATATCGCACAGGCCTTGTGGGTCAAACCGAAGGCAACACAACCATCAACAACTGTTGGAGCAGCGTGGCTATCAGCAGTAAAATTGATGGCGACGGCACCCACGGTGGCTTCGTAGGTGTGGCAAACGGCACTACGAAGATTAACAACTGTCGCTTCGACGGAAGTATCACAGGCAGCGATACCCACAGCTGTGGTGGCTTCGTTGGCTGGAGCAATGGCTCTACGGAGATTAACAACTGTCTCTTTGCTCCAGAGGGCATCAGTCTGAAAGAAGGTCTCAAGGACTGCTACACGTTCAGCCGTAATACGGGGAATGTAACCGTTAAAAACTGTTACTACACGCAAACGATGGGCGGTGCTCAGAATGGTAAGTCCGTTGGCGAGATGAGCAACGATGATCTGGTGGCAAACGATGCTCTTGGCAATCAGTGGCAGGTAAAAGCCGGTAAGGTGGTACCTGTGATGGGAATGGCTAGCTCTACTATCACCAACCCCGTATTCACCAATGTCACCATCGCTGGCAAGACCGACGAGGCTATACGTACCATCTCCAAGGCTGGAGGTCACGTGAAGTTCATTGGTAACTACGATGCTTTTGAGATTACCGAAAAGGATGACGACATCTACTACTTGAGTTCTGGCAATAAGCTACGCCATACGGGTAAGGCTCGCACCATGAATGCTTGTCGCGCATACTTCAAGTTCTCTGAGTCTGTCCTTAAGGCCCGCGAGTTTGTGCTCAACTTTGAAGACGAGACAACGGAAATCAAGGAAGTTAAGGCTGTTAAAGCCCTCGGCTGGTATACCATCGACGGTATGAAGCTCAACGGTGAACCGAAGCGCAAGGGTATGTACATCTACAATGGACGCAAAACGGTTATTAAGTAAATTAATCAATCCAGAAAAAAAAGAAATGAATAAAAAAGCATATATCATTCCTGAGACAATTGTCGTCAAGATGGAAACCGAACTAATGCAAGTGTTTAGTAGTAGTAATAATCCTAAAGGTGCTGGCGACCCTATTGTTGATTCCACTCCCGATGACACTGACGAGCCTATCCGCTCACGTGGTTTCTGTGATTGGGGTGACGAGGACTGGTAAATAGGTCATCATTCATACTACTGAGACAAGCCCTCTCCCTAAAAACAGGGAGAGGGTTTTCTTATATCAATTTTTGAGGGGGCGTCTGACAGTTGAGGAGCAGGCAGTTCGAAGGGCAGGAGCTTGCCAATCGCGCCCCAGGAACCGTAAGGTTCGAAGAAGTAACGGAATTAGATGTTATGACTGGGCGTCATCCTTCCACATCCGATAGGGATTCTTTCGAAGGTGGGAATTGTAATAACGACGGTCGCCCGTGACTTCATCACCGATGAAATCGGGCTTTTCGTAGGCTTCGTCGTGCGAGGCAAGTTCCACCTCTGCTATCACGAGGCCTTCGTTGTCGCCGTAGAACTCATCTACCTCGAAGGTGTGGCGCCCACTGCTGACGAGATAGCGGGTCTTGTCGATAACGCCTGGTTCGCAAATCAGAAACAGCTGTTCGGCTTCCTCCAACGATATCTCCTTCTCGAACTCATAGCGGCTCAGACCGCCATCGAGCGAAGGTCCCTTGATGGTAAGAAAGCCTTGGTTATCGCGGATACGGACACGCACGGTGCGCCCGTTGCCGCTACTGATGTAACCTTGTTTGATACGGTAACTCTTGTGTGCGCGGCTCTTGAAGTCGGAGCTGCGCACCAAGAATTTCCGCTCTATTTCCATGCCGCTCATAGCTTAAGCGAAAGCATAGATAGAGTAAGCGCAGAAAGCGGCAGCGCACAGGATGAGGATACCGAATATCCAGTTCACTACGCTACGTCCTTCTTTCTCTTGTTTCTCAGCGTAAGCCTTCTGCTTAGCGTTCAAATGCTTTTCTTTTGCCATAGTAATATGATGTTTAATGTTAGGTTATTAATCCTCGTCTGTAACAGGGAATTCCATGAGGTATGCCTTGATAAAGCCGTCGAGCTTGCCGTTCATCACGCTTTCCACGTCGCGGGTCTCGAAGTTGGTGCGATGATCTTTTACACGCTTATCGTCGAAGACATAGGAGCGAATCTGAGAACCCCACTCTATTTTCTTCTTGCCTGCCTCGATCTTTGCCTGCGCCTCCAAACGTTTCTTCATGGCGCGGTCGTAGAGCTGTGAGCGGAGCAAAGCCATAGCACGCTCCTTGTTCTTAGGCTGGTCGCGGGTCTCGGTATTCTCGATGAGGATTTCCTCCTCTTCGCCCGTATCAGGGTCGGTATACCAATAGCGCAGACGCACACCCGACTCCACCTTGTTGACGTTCTGACCTCCGGCACCGCTGCTTCGGAAGGTATCCCAAGAGAGCTTGGCGGGGTCTACATAGACCTCGATGGTATCGTCGACCAGAGGGCTTACGAAGACAGAGGCAAACGACGTCATACGCTTACCCTGTGCATTGAAGGGACTGACGCGCACCAGGCGGTGCACACCGTTCTCGCTTTTCAGGAAGCCGTAGGCATACTCGCCACCCTCAATCTGCATGGTGACGCTCTTGATGCCAGCCTCATCGCCGTCGAGCAAGTTGGCAATAGTCACCTTATAACCGTGAGCCTCAGCCCACCGCATATACATTCGCATGAGCATCGAGGCCCAGTCCTGAGCCTCGGTACCACCGGCACCGGAGTTGATTTTCAGCACACAGTCCATGGGGTCTTCCTTCTGGCGCAGCATATTCATCAGCTCCAACTCCTCTATGGCCTCGATAGCCTTGCGGTAGTCTTCGTCGACCTCCTCCTCTGTTACCATCTCGTCCTTGTAGAAATCAAAGGCCAGTTGTAGTTCATCGGCCTTGCTACGCACCTCCTTATAGCCGTCAATCCATTTCTTGATGGCCTTCACTTTCTTCATCTGCTCCTCTGCACGCTTGGGGTCTTCCCAAAAGTCAGGAGCCTGGGTGCGGAGGTCCTCCTCCTCCCATTCCACCTGCTTCTGGTCAATCTTCAGGTAGTGGAACAATTTGTCTGCTCTATCTAATACGTCTTTTAACTGATCTTGTGTTATCATTGTTTATTCTTCGTACATCTTATCAATTTCTGCCTTATAATTCTCGTTGAGCACACGACGTTTGATTTTCAGTGTGTTAGTCAACTCACCACGGTCCATAGAGAAGGCATGAGGCAGCAGGGTGAAGCGTTTCACTTGCTCATAGTGGGCGAGCGACTGCTGAAGCGTGTCAATACGCTCGGTGAGCATACGGATGATACGCTTGTCGCGGCATAGGTCCTCACGGCTATTGTAGGCAATGTCGTGAGTGCGAGCGTACTCCTCCAAAAGTTTATATTCTGGTATAATGAGGGCAGAGACGAACTTACGCTGGTCGGCAATGATGGCAATCTGATCGATATACTTGTCCACCAGAAGTTTCGACTCAATCATCTGAGGTGCGATATACTTACCGTTTGAGGTCTTGAAGAGGTCCTTGATACGGTCTTTGAGGAAGAGTTCACCATCCTTGATATAACCGGAGTCGCCAGTCTTGAAATAACCATCGGCGGTAAATGACTGAGCGGTGATATCATCACGGTTATAATAACCACGGGTAATGGTGGGACCCTTAAGCAGAATCTCGCCCTCTTCGCTAATCTTCAGGTCAATACCGTGGATGGGATGTCCCACAGAGCCGACCTGGAACGGCTTTCCTAAATGGTCGCAGCTGACGGTGGCCAGAGACTCGGTAAGGCCGTAGCCCACTACCATATTCAGGCCAATGCTATGGGCAAACTCCTCCACATGGGCAGAGACGGTGGCGCCTGCCGTGGGGAAGAAATGGGCATTCTCGAGGCCCAGCTCCTTACGCACCAGCGAGAATACCGTCTTATTCAGCACCTCGTATTCCAGATGGAGTGTCATTGGCGGCTGTTTACCTGCTGCCAGATACTCGATATTATGCTTGCGTCCTATCTCCAGCGCATGTTTAAAGAGCGTACGCTGCACAGGGCCGCTGGTCTCAATCTTCTCTTGTACGCCCTGATACACCTTCTCCCAAAAACGGGGCACACTAGACATACACGTAGGATGCTGCTCGCGCATGGACTTCTGTACCTCCTGCGGATAGGTGTTGACTATCAGACGGGCACCCACGGTGATACAGAGCAGAGCCCAGCCACGCTCGAAGATATGGGTGAAAGGCAGGAAGTTCATCACACGGTCGTTCTCGTCAACGGGCACGTCAATATGGTTAGCCTCCATGGCTGCATGGAACTGTCCCATAGAGAGAATCACGCCCTTGGAGTCGCCCGTGGTACCACTGGTATAGAGGATATTGGCAATATCGTCCATTGTGGCCTCCTGCTGGCGCTTCTCCACCTCAGCATGACGGTTCAGCCCCTCACCCAACTTCAGGAAATCGGAGAACGACATCACCGTTGGGTCACCTTCTGGCAGCTGCACTGAGGGGGCATAAACAATGATACGCTCCAACGAATGGCAGGTAGGGAACACACGGCGTGCCTTGTCAAACTGTTCCTGCTCGCCAACGAACAGGAAGCGAATCTTGGCATCGTTGACCATGAACTGGATCTGCTGCTCGCTGCTGGTAGCATAGAACGGGATGGTGACGGCACGAATACCCCATGCACCGAAGTCGGTGAAGAGATACTGCACCGAGTTCTGCGAAAAGATGCCCACGTTCTCCTGCACCTTGATACCCAAGGCAAGCATGGCGTCAGAGACCTGACTGATAATGCCAGAGAACTGATTCCATGAGCACGACTTCCACTCCTTGGCTCCGAAGTTCTTGTAGATCAGTGCCTCGCGGTCGCCGTAATGACCAGCCACATCGTGCACCAATCGGGAAAGATGGCTGTTGATCTGCATGATAATATGTTTTGTTTATGCGAAACTAATGACGCCCTGCGGTGTCTCCGGCGGGTCTTGACGCGGTGCCTCGTTGACAACACCCTGATTGCCAATGCTGGCAAGAACTTCCTTTGTACGCTTATAGGTAGGTGTCTGCTCTACGGCTGAGATAACATCGTCGTTGTCGAGATCCTCAGGACCGAAGATAAAGATATTTGGACGGCGCTTATGAATCTTTGCCGTATCGGTGCCACCATAGAACTGACCGCGACGCTCCTCACGCTTAGCGGCACGTTCCTGCTCCTCGGCAAGGCGGTTAGCATCCTCTTTGGTCTGCTGGCGAAGCATACGCTCCTCCATACCGTCCACATTCTGCATACCGAAACCGGTAGCCAGGATGGTCACTTTGACACGTTTGCCCAGTTCGGGATCAACGGCAACACCCCATTTGAATACGAAGTCATTGCCGAAACGATCCATGAACTCGTGTACGTAGTTCATCTCCTCCATCATGAAGTTATCCTTAGAATCCTTCTGATGTGAGAACGAGATATTGAGCAGAATCTTCTTAGAATTGAAGATATCGTTATCGTTGAGCAACGGAGAGTTGAGGGCATCATCGATAGCCTTCTTCACGCGATCCTCGCCCTCGCCGTAACCGGTTGACATGATAGCCACACCACCATCTTGGAGCACAGTCTTCACATCGTTGAAGTCGAGGTTCATGGTGCCATGAAGGGTGATAATCTCTGCGATAGACTTAGCTGCAACGCTAAGGGTGTCATCGGCCTTACCGAAAGCATCGAGGAACGACAGGTCGGGATAGATCTCACGCAGGCGTTCATTGTTGATTACGAGCAAGGCATCCACATGCTTCGACATCTCCTCCACACCATCGAGAGCCTGGTCAATCTTCTTGTTACCCTCAAAGCGGAAAGGAATAGTAACGATACCCACGGTAAGGATATCCATCTCCTTTGATACACGGGCAATGACAGGCGCAGCACCAGTACCGGTACCACCACCCATACCAGCCGTGATGAAAGCCATACGGGTGCCGTCGTTGAGCATATTATGAATGTCTTCAATGCTCTCTTCGGCAGCGGCACGTGCCTTTTCAGGACGGTTGCCAGCACCGAGTCCCTCGCTACCCAGTTGCAGCTTGACGGGCACAGGCGAGTCGTTCAACGCCTGGTTATCGGTATTACACACTACGAAGGTCACATCGTGGATACCTTCCTTATACATATGGTTAACAGCATTGCCGCCACCGCCGCCTACGCCGATGACCTTGATGATGCTGTGCTTCTCTTCGGGAACGCCGAAATCGAGTATCTCGTTTGTCTTATTGAAATCTTCCATATTCTTATTGTTTTTTATTATAAGGATTATAGGACATATAGGGAGGCCTACTCTTCAGGAGCAGCAAGGTTTTCAAGCCACTTCTTTGTCTTATTCCAAAAGCTCTTTTCCTTCTTCTGGCGACGCTCCTCTTCTTCCTCCAAGCGACGTTGTTCGGCCTCAGCAGCCTCAGCAGCCTCTTTCTTGCGGCGAGCCTCCTCAGCAGCCTTCTCCTCCTCGCTGGCCGTACGGATAGTGCCTGTCTCAATCTCATCAATCTGACGGGGACGACGATCAGCTACAGCTGGAGTCTGGTTCTGGTCATCAAACAGGTTGCCATTGGGATCGATATAGCCGCCCGCACAGTTCAGGTCGCCCTTGATGAGAAGTCCTAGCACAGTGTTGTACATACCATTTTGCTGACGTATCTGATCGTTGCTAGAGTTAATGGTCGTTGTAACAAACTTGGCGACACGAATCTTCTCTATATGCGTGTATTTCTTAAACGCCACCTCGATATTCTTCATGTTAGAGCCACCACCGGTTAGGATGATGCCACCCAACAGTTTATCGTAGTATTCAGCAGGAATCTGATAGCGCACGTTCTCAATAATCTCTTCCATGCGAGCCTCCACAATCTCTATGAAACGGCGGCTCTCCATCTGACGCTCAGAATCGATAGGATACTTCTTATCCGTATCGATATCATTATTGTCAGTATAGGCTGAAGCATAGGCAAGCTTCATCTTCTCGGCATCGCTCTCTTCCATCTGAAGCGAAGCTATATCCTTAGTGATATTGTTTGAACCTAGAGGAATCACAGCCAGATGACGCAGCACGTTCTTTGAGAAAACAGAGACCGTTGTGGTGTCGGCGCCAATGTCTACCAGAGCACAACCAGAACGCTTCTCGACTTCGGTAAGCACCACGTTAGCTAGAGCCAGAGGTGCCAGATACATATCGGCTACAGTAATATTGGATGTCTCGAAACATTTGTTCAAGTTCTGAAAGAACGAGTTGCGTTCCAGGATATTCAGGAAGTTGCCTTCCAAACGATTGGCACGGATACCAACAGGATCCATCTGCAACTGTGTGTCAACACGATACTCCTGCTCGGCCACATCCAGAATCTTCTGGTCACCATAATCCATACCGCGGTTCATATCCATCAGTTCAACAACCATCTCCTGGGTGATGATAGAATCAGCAGGAAGGTCTTTGACAATAGAGTTTTTAACACTACGGATTGACTGTCCGCCAACGCCCACAAAAACTTGAGTGATACGGGTCTTCAGCTGAGTTTCAAGTTTCTTGATGATTGACGTCAGACACTGAGCCGTCTTGTCAATGTTGTAAACCACACCCTTACGGATGAACGAGGACGAATCTTCCCTCACCAGCGCCAATACACTGATGCTGCCATCGGGTTTCTTCTGTCCGGCAATACCCGTCACCTTGGATGAACCGAGTTCAATTGCAACGATAAAATCCTTATACTCTGCCATACTATATAGTTTTTATTTCCTTTTACAAATAATTTGATTATCAAACTCCACGCTGACACGTGAGTATTTATTCCAACCGGCCTGCATCAGTCCATAGCGGTAGAACTTCTGCATACGGGAGAGTTTCTTCTCCACATTAGTGGGCTGACCCAAGTAGATAACATGACCACCCACACGCGGCATCATCTCTATCGAGCCATCGTTAAGCACGTGATATTGAACCACTTGGTTTTTCCAAAATGGATCCTGCAGCACAATATTAGAAAGGGGAGCAAGCCATTTCTCAGCATAGGCTTTGGTGATTGCACCTGTGGCAATAATGAGATTGCACGAATAATCAGTACGTGGCATCGGCTTGCCATGACTATCCACGTAATAGTCATCGCCATAGTCGCTCATAATACGGACCACAGGAATGCGCTGGCGCACGTCGATACACACCAGACCGTTCTGTCCCTTATAGCATTCGGCCGACTCAATCAGTTCCTTGCTTTCCAGCATTTCTTCCATGAGACGCAGGTTGATCTTCTCTATAGATTGTCCTATGGGGCTGATACCATCTTCGGTAAGCATGAACTTGATATCGTTGGGTGACAGGAATCCCTCTACGACCCCCTTTTCAATCGTGATACGGAGGTTGCGGCATACCTGAGATTCGTCAGGCTTATTAAAGGCTGTCATGGCTAATATAAGATAGCCCCCCAGCACAATATTAAATGCTCCAAATGCTATTTTCTTCCAATCCATCGACGTAATTATTACTTCTTTACTTCTTGACCTTACCCTTCACACCTTTTCGCTGCAGCGCACTGGCTATCTGTGGTACCTGATTGTCTAAGTCGCCTGCACCAAGCACAATGAGCACGTCGAACGAACGGCTTTTGACCAGTTTCATCACCTCGTCTTTCTGAATCATCTGCTTCTTAACACCAGGTGCTAAACGATCATAGATGAGCTGCGAGGTAACACCCTCGATAGGCTGTTCGCGCGCTGGATATATCTCTGTGAGAATCACCTCGTCCAACTGACTCAACGCATCGGCAAAATCCTGATAGAAATCACGGGTACGCGTATAGAGGTGCGGCTGGAAGATGGCTGTGATATGACGGTCCTTATAAAGTTCACGAATACTACGCGCACTCTGATAAATCTCCTTAGGGTGATGAGCATAGTCAGAAAGGAACACAAGGTCATCGGTCTTAATCTTGAAGTCAAAACGACGATCAACACCTCCATAGGTACGCATACCGATACGCAACTCGTCGGCAGTACACCCGTTCAACTGCGCCATAGCCATAGCAGCAATACCATTCTCTATATTAATAGGTATAGGCTGACCAAGCATCACATTCGTTACATTCTCTATAGGAGAGATGAAATCGAAGGTAATCTCACCATTCTCTATCTTAATATTCTCTGCATGGAAGTCGCCCTCATTGAGTGCATAGTCATAGCGATTCACACCAACCTGCAGGTTTTCCTTCATCTCTAGGTCGCGATGGATAATCAATGTGCCACCTGGCTGGATGAGTTCTGTATAGTGACAGAAGCTTTCAAGATAAGCCTCCTTGGTGCCATAGATATCCAGATGATCGGGATCGGTAGAGGTGATGACACTCATCCATGGGGAGAGCCAATGGAAAGAGCGGTCGAACTCATCGGCCTCGATGACTACATATTCAGAATTTGAGACAATATAATTGGTACCATAGTTCTTCGTAATACCACCAAGGAAGGCATTACAATCAAGATGACTCTGGTGCATGATATGAGCACACATGCTGGAAGTGGTGGTCTTGCCATGAGTTCCAGCCACGCAGAGACCTTTCATCTGACGGGTCAAGGTACCAAGCACCTGAGCACGCTTCTGTATCTCGAAGCCGTTCTCGCGGAAGAACAACAGTTCCTTATGTTCTGCGGGGATGGCGGGGGTGTAAACCACCAGACAATGCTTGGCATCCTTACAGGCATGGGGAATTTCATTGACATTTTCCTCATAGTGAATCAAAGCGCCCTCTTTCTCCAACCTACGGGTCAGCTCTGAGGGGGTCTTATCGTAGCCTGCCACTATCATGCCACGATGAATGAAATAGCGCACTAAAGCACTCATGCCGATGCCACCGGCACCAACGAAATATACTGCTTTTATATCCTTTATTTCCATTTTAATAATTATTCTATTCCTGCTAATTTCAGTACTTCTTTTGCTATGACACGTGCCGAATCGGGATAGCCCATCTTTGACACATTCTCACTTAATGACTTCAACTTGAACGAATCCTTCACCGTCTCAACAGCCAGGGAAATAAGCGTCTCGGGAGCCTCGCTATCCTTCACATAAAGGGCTGCACCCTTATTGACCAATGCCATCGCATTCTTGGTCTGATGATCCTCGGCCACATTAGGACTGGGAACCAGGATAACGGGCTTACCAATAAGACAGAACTCCGAGATGCTACTGGCACCAGCACGACTGATGACCAAGTCTGCAGCACGATAGGCAGCACCCATGTCGGCAATGAAATCGCTCACAACAAGGTTTTCCGGCTGCCCCTTTGCCTTCAACCGGGCAGCTATCTGCTCACTGTAGTACTTTCCCGTCTGCCAGATGAACTGCAGGCCCGACTCACGAATCTCATCAAGATGGGCAAGTACACTCTCGTTAATAGTACGAGCGCCCAAACTTCCCCCCACTAAGAGGATTGTTTTCTTGTCGGGCTTCAGTCCATATGTTTCAAGGGCTTCTTCACGCGTCATCTTGGTATCAAGTAATGACCGACGAACGGGGTTGCCGGTCATCATAATTTTTTCCTTGGGGAAGAAACGCTCCATACCATCGTATGCTACGCAGATTTTCGCGGCCTTAGCCGCTAGTTTTTTATTTGCCAAACCAGCATAACCATTCTGTTCCTGTAACAGCGTAGGGATACCTAAGCTATTGGCAGCGCCAAGTGCAGCACTACTGGCATAACCACCAACACCCACAGCCACCTGAGGCTGAAAGTCGCGAAGCAGTTTCTTAGCCATACGCTTGCTCTTCAGATAATCAAGTGCAACACCGATATTACCTGGTTTCCACAACGGACGAAGAAAACCACGAATGGGTAAGCCCACAATCTCGTAGCCAGCCTGTGGCACACGCTGCATTTCCATACGTCCCTCGGCACCGACAAACAATATCTTGGCATCAGGACGCAATTCACAAATGGCATTGGCAATGGATACTGCGGGGAAGATATGTCCTCCTGTACCACCTCCGCTGATAACAACTCTTAATTCGTTCATACTTCTGCTGTTTTTACAGTCTGCTCCTTACGCTTCGCACTACGGCTGACGCTTAGGATTACACCAATATAGGCACAATTGACAATGGTCGACGTGCCGCCTTTAGAGATGAGTGGCAGTGGCTGACCAGTAACAATACCGAAGTCAACAGCCACACACATATTAATAATGGCCTGGAACACAAGCAACAGCGTAAGTCCCATAACCAGAAATGCAGGAAAATTGTTCTCACACCGACTGGCAATACGGCCAGCACGGAATAGGAGAATGACATAGAGGAACACCACGGCAATGGCGCCTATCAGTCCCAACTCTTCGATAATAATCGCATAGATAAAGTCGGAAAAAGCCTGCGGCAAATAATCACGCTCTACTGAGTTGCCAGGACCTTTACCAATAATCCCTGACGAAGCAATGGCAAAATTAGCATGGGTAACCTGGAAGTTCTTATCGGTTATCTTATACTCCTCAGCAGGTACATTCTTATCCGACTTGCCCGCGATACGGTTTTTCCATGTCCAGAAACGGTGAGTCAGTTTCTCCCAACCAGAGCGGTCTTTTTTCTCTGCCGGTTTTTCTACCTGTTCAACCAATCCATCAGCCTGAGCCTGTTCTAAAGCCTGACCCTCTTTGTCGAGTTTAGCCAGCCAGAACACCAGTCCAAGGAACAAACCTACCAACAAAACAAGCACGCCCATCAGCTTACCCATCTGCTTCAAAGGCACACGGGCAATAAACATCATTACAACAATGACGGCAAACAACAGACAAGCAGTGGAGAGATTCTCCAAACCAATGAGCAACGTAGCCGGTACCACCAACCACAGCACATACTTCATCGCTGTAGGATCGGCACCACTCTCATCCTCGCGCTGCATAGCACTCAATATCTGAGCAGCCGTGAGCACCATCGTTCCCTTGGCAATCTCTGAAGGTTGGAACGTGAAGCCCGGCAACTGAATAACGCGGTTGGCACCATTGATACTCTCGCCACCGATGAGCACCCATAGCAGGGTGGCATAGGTAATAACCAACATCAATGGTGTGAGCAGTTTAAAATAACGGCACGGTATATTCAACGTGATGATTGCCACCGCCACACCAACCAGAATCATGGCAGTGTGATAGATAAGCGGTGTCAGATAGTTATGGGTCTTGTAGGTCAGCGTGCTTGAGGCAGAGAACACCTCAACGATGCTGATCAGACAGAGGAAGAGGAACACGGTCCATATTCCTTTGTCACCCTTGAAGAGATTGCCAATTTTCTTTTCCATTCTTAGAGATTTCTTACCAGTTCCTTAAACTGTTCACCACGATCCTCCATGTTCTTAAAGAGATCGAACGAGGCACAACAGGGTGAGAGTAATACGGTCTCACCTGTCTTTGCCAGTTCATAGCAGGCTTCCACACACTCCTTCATCGAATGAGTATCGCGAACGGGCAAACCCAAAACATCGAAATTATCGTGTAACTTCTGATTGTCTGCACCGAGATATACCAGTGCCGAGCATTTCTCACGGATAAGTGGCTTGATGGGGTCATAGTCGTTACCCTTATCCTTGCCACCCACAATAAGCACCACCTTGGTCTTCATGGAGTCGAGGGCATACCAGCAGGCATCCACATTGGTAGCCTTTGAGTCGTTCACATAATGCACACCACGCACAGTAGCCACTTTCTCCAAGCGATGCTCCACACCAGGGAAGTCGCTAAGCGACTGACGGATTACGTCCTTACGGATACCTGCGATATCACCGGCAATACCTGCTGCCAGTGAGTTGTAGATATTATGACGGCCTGTGAGACTGAGGTTCTCCTGCTCCATATTGAACGGCTCGGGCTGTTCAATGGTATATTCGCCCTCAGAGATATAACCGATAGAACCTTTCTCCTTCAGTTCAGAGAAAGGATATTGTACGGCCTTAATGTCATACTTCTTCAGTTCACGCTGGATGATTGGATCATCGTTCCAATAGATGAAGGCATCGTCAGCGGTTTGGTTCTGAATGATACGCATCTTGGCATCAACATAGTTCTGCATCTCGAAATTGTAACGGTCGAGATGATCGGGCGTGATATTTAACAGGATGGCGATATTTGCACGGAACTGATACATATTGTCAAGTTGGAACGATGACAATTCTATGATATAGTAATCGTGCGGATCCTCTGCCACCTGTAGAGCCAACGAATGACCTATATTGCCTGCCAGACCAGCATCGTAGCCAGCTTTTTTGAATATATGGTATACAAGTGAGGTCGTAGTTGTCTTACCATTAGAACCCGTAATACAGATCATCTTCGAGTTAGTATAGCGACCGGCAAACTCAATCTCACTGATGATGCCGATTCCTTTCTCCACAGCCTTACGAACCATAGGAGCCGTCTCAGGGATACCAGGACTCTTGATAATCTCGTCAGCATTCAGAATCAGCGACTCGGTGTGCTGACCCTCTTCCCATGCTATCTGATGGTCGTCAAGCATCTGCTTATAGTTTGGGGCTATCTTAGACATGTCGCTGACGAACACATCAAAGCCCTCTTTCTTTGCCAGCACGGCAGCTCCTGCACCGCTCTCGCCAGCTCCAAGAACAACGATTCTCTTCATCGTATTTTCAATGTTATAATTGTCAATGCCGCCAGAATAATGGTAGTAATCCAAAAGCGGATAGTTATTTTCGACTCGTGGAAAGGACGGTGAGGCCATCCCTTCAGGATATAGCGCGACGTCTGGTCGAGCTGATGATCCAGTTTTCGGAAATTATCATGTATTGGTGTAGCACGGAACACACGTACACGCTGTCCCTTGCGCTTCATGAACTTGAACCACTGGGTCTGAATGATTACACTCAAACTCTCTACAAAGAAAATACCACAAAGGATGGGAAGTAGCAGTTCCTTATGGATAATCACGGCACCAACACCAATGATACCACCTATAGTCAAAGAACCTGTATCGCCCATGAATATTTGGGCAGGGAAGGCGTTATACCAAAGGAAACCAACCATAGCACCAACAAAAGCACTCAGGAAAACTACCAGTTCCTCACTATGTGGGATATACATAATATCGAAATAAGAAGCAAAACCGATGTGGGATGACACGTAAGCAAGAATGCCCAAGACGACACCAATGACAGCCGAGTTTCCAGCACACATACCATCCATGCCATCATTGAGATTGGCACCATTAGATACCGCTGTTACTACGAAGATTGTCATCAGCACAAAGAGAATCCAACCAGCTGCCACCTTGTGTTTGCCTACAAACGACATCACATCAGAATAGCTCAGGTTATGATGTTTGCTAAACGGTACCGTGGTCTTCAATGACTTATGGGCTTGCGATTCATGCTTCACTATCTCCGTCTTGTTACTCTGTACAGGCTCACTGATATTCTCACGCATCACGACATCAGGACTCAGATAAAGCACTAGTCCAACGATAAATCCGATTGAGACCTGGCCAACTATTTTATACTTGCCTTTCAAGCCTTCCTTGTTTTGACGGAAGATTTTGATATAGTCGTCCATAAACCCAAGGAATCCGAGCCATACGGTAGTGATGACCATCAGAATCAGATAGACATTACGGATACGCCCCAGTAACAGAACGGGGACGAGGATACTGACAATAATGATAAGGCCGCCCATGGTTGGTACGCCTTTCTTCTCAACACCAAATGGATCGATTGCAGGATCACGCTCCGTCTCAAAAATCTTACGACGCTTCATCCATTTAATAAAGAACTCACCAAACCATGCAGATATGACCAACGATAATATCAAGGCCAACAATGCACGGAATGATATATAACTCCACAGGTGACTGCCTGGAATGTTGTATTGCTCTAAGAATCTAAACAGATAATATAGCATATTCCTTTCGTTATTACGTTATTATATTGATTTTCCTTTTTTTATACCCCAAAGATTTCTTTCACCACCTCACGGTCGTCAAAGTGGTGCTTTACACCTTTCACCTCCTGATAGTCCTCATGACCTTTACCTGCAATGAGAATCACATCACCACGCTGGGCTAGCATACAAGCCGTACGAATAGCCTCCTTACGGTCCACAATACTAACAACTTTTTTCATTTGTTTCTGATCAAGACCAGCCAACATATCATTGATAATATCCTGTGGTTCCTCAAAACGAGGATTATCACTGGTAATGATAACACGATCACTCTGCTTTACAGCCTCCTGAGCCATTAGCGGACGCTTTCCCTTATCACGATTTCCACCAGCACCACAGACCGTAATTATTTTTCCTTCCTTTCCATCAAGCACCTCATGAATAGCTTTCAATACATTTTCCAGTGCATCAGGGGTATGTGCATAGTCAACAACTGCCGTATAACCTTCTGGAGAGTGAATCGGCTCCAAACGACCAGCTACACTTTTTAAGGTACTAAGTACCAAAAGGATTTCCTCTGGTTTCTCACCTAGCATCACTGCTGCGCCATAGACAGCCAACAGATTACTAACATTGAACTTTCCGATGAACTGCACACCAACCTCATGACCGTCTACTTCCAGATACATGCCTTCAAAATGGCACTCAATGATTCGAGCTTTAAAATCGGCCATTGTACGGATGCTATATGTCTTAACGGTAGCCTTGGTGTTCTGCACCATAAACATACCATTTTTATCATCAGCATTTGTGATAGCAAAAGCCCCCTTGGGCAGCATATCAAAGAAAGCCTTCTTAGCATCACGATAGTTCTCCACGGTCTTATGGTAGTCCAGATGATCGCGGGTCAAATTGGTAAAGATACCGCCGGTGAACTTCAGACCACCAATACGCTTCTGTGCGATGGCATGACTGGAGCACTCCATAAACACATACTGACAACCAGCATCCACCATTCTGTGTAGCAACTGGTTGAGTTCTATGGGGTCAGGGGTTGTATGACTGGCAGGAACTGGTTCGTCTTCAATATAGTTACACACCGTTGACAGTAGACCACACTTATAGCCCAACTTACGGAACATATTATATAATAAGGTGGCAATGGTAGTCTTTCCATTGGTACCCGTCACGCCTACCAGTTTTAATTTTGATGTAGGATCACCATGGAAGGTAGTAGCCACCAATCCTACAGTCGCCTCTGTTGATTCCACCTGCACATAGCATACCTCTGGATGACGTTCCTCCGGCATCTCCTCGCACAAAACAGCCGAAGCGCCCAACTCAATGGCCTTCGGTATATATTGATGACCGTCTGTCTGAGTGCCTTTGATAGCCACAAACAGATGACCCTTGGCTACCTTGCGCGAATCGATATCAACATCTGTAATATCGGTATCGACAGCGCCTTCGATGGCCTTGACCGTTACATTTCTCAGTAGTTCTTCAAGTTTCATATTTTCAGGTTATTATTTTAATTCCAACGTACATACCATACCTGTATGGATGGCCGTACCAGGCGCTATATCCTGACGTGCCACATAGCCCATACCATGAAGTTTTACTTTGACACCCTGA
Source organism: uncultured Prevotella sp. (assembly GCA_964539705.1). Lineage (GTDB taxonomy): Bacteria > Bacteroidota > Bacteroidia > Bacteroidales > Bacteroidaceae > Prevotella. The sequence goes on from CAZIKA010000001.1 coordinate 28,712, forward strand.
CGCTCTAGCTGATAGACAGCATCACGAGCGCCCATACCTATCACGTTAGGCATCTTGCCATCGACAACTTCCAGTTCTTCCAAAGGAACACGCTCCTTGTTGATTCCCAAACGATGCAGAACAACACTAGCGGCCTGATTGTCGCCTTTCAATACTGAAGGAACCATGACCGACGTAGAGTCATGAGCATCAGCCACACTAAGCTTTAAACTCTTGGCCATCACCCCTTCTGAGATATGATGGAAGATACCACCCGACATCAGACCACCGGAAGCAGGCAGTCCCATCTTCTTAATACAGACGATACAAGTATACTGAGGATTATCCGAAGGGAAATAGCCACAGAACGATAGCCAGTATTCCACAGTACCCGTCTTATAGCCGCCTGCTTTTGCCACCTGAGCGGTACCCGTCTTACCAGACACCTGGAAGGAATGCGAGCCAGCTTTCTTTCCCAAGCCTTGACTGACTACATGACGCAGGATTGTCTGCATGGTCTTGATGGTCTGTGGCTTGGCTATCTGCTCCTTGATAACCTCGGGCTGTAGCTCTGCTATGACCTCACCATCTTTCATAAAGTTCTTCACAAAACGGGGACGCATCATTTTACCATTATTAGCAATAGCATTATAGAAAGTCACCGTATTGATTGGTGCTATCTGCGTCTCATAACCAATACTCATCCAAGGTAGCGTAGTCTTACTCCAATAGAGTTCCCTATTACTGGTCTTCGTATCTGGCATACGAATCTTCGGAGGCAGATAACCCACGATAGGGAGTTTCAAATCCTGGCCGATACCCACACGATAAAGCCCCTCAACATACTTCCTAGGATTAGAGCCATAGAACTTATCTATAACACAGCTCACGCCGATATTGCTACTCACCTCCAAAGTGCGGGCAACATTGATATCACCATAACCACCACGATGCCAGTTGTGGTCTTTCATCTTGGCACCATGCATCGGCATAATACCACTGCCTGTATGAATAACATAGCTGGTATCTACCACACCATCGTCCAAAGCCACGAGGAATGAGGCCACCTTAAACACCGATCCAGGTTCACAACGATAGCTAATAGCATCATTGAAACGCTCATAATAATTTCCATTCTCAGAGCGTCGCATGTTGACGATGGCCTTTACATCACCTGTCTTCACCTCCATCAGAATGGTGACACCCATAGAAGCATCCCACTTCTTCAAGCCTTCAACCAGTGCCTGTTCGGCCAGGTCCTGCATACCTACATCAATAGTAGTCACAATATCACAACCATTAACAGGCGGCGTTACAGTAAATGGAATAATCTTATTGAGCACTTTCTGTTTGCGCTCATAACCATATTTTCCTCGGAGCAACGAGTCGTACGACAATTCAATACCAAAGCGCGCAGTATCCTTTCCACCTTCAAAACTGCGAATATCGCCAATGGTACGCTCTGCTAACGAACCAAACGGACGACGACGAGCCTCAAATTTCTCTGCATGGAAGCCACCTTTGTTGGCAGGCAAATTGAAATAAGGCAGTTGCTGCACCTCACAATATGTGTTATAACTCAGACGCTTCGGCCAAACAGCCCAGTGACGCGCACCAACGGTACCATTCTTCAACTCTTTATGCCTACCCTCTTCCAGACGCGCCTTAAACTCCTCAGCAGAACGCTCAGGAAAGATATTGTTCAGACAGATACAAAGTGTGTCAATATTAGCTTCCCATATACTATCGCGCTTACGCACCCAAGTCGTATCGGCATTGCCACCAGCTTGGTAGTCCATAAAGATTTTATATTCGGGAATACTACTGGCCAGCAACTGTCCATCGCAACTTAATATATTTCCACGATTTGGGCGCACGCTGTCACTATCGCTCTTCTGACGGTTGGCCACAGTCTCCCAATACGATTTCTTTGCAGTCATCGTATAGCCAGCCTTGAAGACCACCCCCATTCCTATGAGGGTGAGGGCTACGGCAATAGCCAGATAGCGCGGCAGGACCTTATCACTCTTAAACTTACTCATTACACTTCACTTCTCAATCTTCAGGCACTTCAATGATATAGGGTGGTTGGTCACTCAACTGTAACAGCGTGTCCTGATTCTCATGAAGAGCTTTCAACACATTACTCTGACGACACAACTCTGTGAGGTTACTAGAACTTGACAGCGCTCTGTATTTTGCATCAACCAGTTTCTTCTCCATCTGATCTATCTCTATCACATCCTGCTCACACTGATAGCGAACACCGACATAGAAAACGAGAAAGAATACGATAAAGAGAATCAACAGGATATGATGACGCACTAAAGCAAACAGGTAATCACCGCCTACAATCTGTTTCAATGACAAAGAGCCAACAGGTGCTTCATCATCCTCGCTAGCAGACTCCTTAATACGTTTTAGGGCAGCCGACGACTCCGATTCAGTTCGAGTCTTTTGTTTAGGTGCTGTCGTCTCATCTTTCTCTACAACAGCATCATCGGCAGGTGCGATTAATTCCATTTTTTCAGGTTCCGCACCAGTCTCTATAATCATCTCTACTTCATTATGTTCGTCTTTCTTCATCACTTATTCTTTTCAGCTATTCTCAACTTCGCACTACGACTACGTGGGTTTGCCACCAATTCCTCATCCGAAGGCACTATCACCCTATTACTAATAAGGTGTAAGGGAGATTTCGTCTGTCCAAAGAAATCCTGTTCCGCCTTTCCCTCTGCATTGCCAGCGCGCATCATATTTTTCACAATACGGTCTTCCAACGAGTGATAGGTAATCACACTCAACCGACCACCTGGCTTCAATAGTTCACAGGCTCCTAGCAACATCTCCATAAGGGCGTCCATCTCATGATTCACCTCTATGCGGAGTGCCTGGAAAAGCTTGGTCATTTCCTTTTTCTCACGCTCTCTGGCAAACAGCTTTTCTGTCAGTTCCATCAGTTGTCCAGTCGTCTGTATCGGGCGCTCCTGACGGGCCTTCACCAGCAAAGAAGCAATCTTACGTGCATTCTTAAGTTCGCCATAGAGGTAAAACACATCCGAGAGTTGTTCCTCTGTATAGTTATTCAGCACATCAGCGGCAGTCATCCCAGCCCGTTTGTTCATGCGCATATCCAGCGGAGCATCAAACCGGAATGAGAATCCACGCGACTCGTCATCAAAGTGATGAGACGACACCCCCAAATCGGCGAGCAGACCATCCAACCCCTCTACTTCATAATAGCGCATCCAGTTCTTCAGATATCTAAAGTTACTACGCACAAACGTGAATCTATCATCATTCACGATATTTAACTCAGCATCGGCGTCTTGGTCAAATCCATACAAATGGCCGTGAGTCCCCAATCGACCGAGGATTTCCTTGGAATGACCGCCACCACCAAAGGTAACGTCCACATAAACGCCGTCGGGCCGGATATCCAGCCCGTCAACGCTCTCCTTTAAAAGGACCGATACGTGATAAGTCTCTGCTGTCTTTATCATCTCCGTCAGTGGCCGCTTGTCATTATGGCTTTCAGTTTCTCCGCAAACTCTTCTTGCGGCAAGAATGGCTGCTGAGTCTTTTCAACTGCCCATATCTCAATGGCATCATTGACACCTATGAACCTTACACCTTGCACAATATCGGCCATCTGCAGATAGCGCTTCGGTATCAGAAAACGACCGTTCCCATCCAGCGATAGCACCTCTGCCTCAGACACATACTGACGGAGCACCTGTTGCCCCATATCATCCCATTCACTTATTTTTTCCAAAAGTGCATCCATACGGCGATTCCAAGTACTCTCTGGATAAAGCACAAGACAACGCTGATGCACATCCTTGCGCATCACCAACACCTCCTCGCCGGCTACCTGCAATACCTTGCGGAATCCTGCAGGCAGAAAAACACGGCCTTTGGCGTCTGTCTTGGCTTCAATATTACCTAAAAATCGCATACGAACATTATTTATATGGGAGTTTGCGTGCAAAGGTAAACAATTTCCTCCACAACCCTCCACATTTCCCCACTTTTTTTATATGTTACTTGCAATTTTAACATTTCGAAATAAAAGTACACTTGGTTTGCGAGGGGACAAAGAAGCAAAACAACACATGGAAAATTATTAATTTTCTTAAAAAAACTTTGAAACTGAAAGATTTTCAGTAATTTTGCACGTAATTACGAAAATTGGCGGCTTTTATTCGACAGAGAAAGGCATGGAGAAGACCATAGACATAGACAAAATTCTAAAAGGCAAGATGGGCAAAAAGGCTCGTTGGGTGCCACGACCGCTGATATGGTGGTTGAAACATATTGTCCACGAAGATCAGATCAATGACCATCTATGGAAAGCTCGCGATTTGAAAGGAACCCCATGGCTCAAAGCCACATTGGATTACCTAAAGGTAGCTATCAAGGTTAAAGGTTTGGAAAACCTGCCTGACAAAGACGATCCCAAACGCTACACTTTCGTCAGCAATCACCCCTTGGGCGGCATTGACGGCATCGCTATCGGATCTGTTATCGGAGAGCACTACAATGACAATTTTCGCTATCTTGTTAACGACTTACTGATGAATCTGCCAGGACTAGCGCCACTCTGCATCCCTATCAACAAGACCGGTAAGAACGGACGCGACTTCCCTGCAATGGTAGAAGCCGGATTTAAAGGCGACACACACATCTTGATGTTTCCTGCAGGTCTCTGCTCACGCAAACGCAACGGCAATATTTGCGATCTGGAATGGAAGAAAACATTTATTACCAAGAGTGTAGAGACTCATCGCGACATAGTGCCCATCTATTTCGAGGGTCACAATAGTAACTTTTTCTATCGTCTTTCAAACATCAGCGACCGCTATGTCAAGAAAATCAACATTGCCATGCTTTTCTTGTCCGACGAAATGTTCAAGAATACAGGTCACACCTTTACCATCACCTTCGGAAAGCCAATTCCATGGCAGACCTTCAATAGTGAGAAATCACCGATAGAATGGGCAAAATTTGTCAAAGAAGAAGTCTACAAACTATCTTAAAATAAAAAAGCAAACATCATAAAGATCATGGAACAACCTATCATCGACCCGATTCCCGTCGAAGTGCTTAAAGCGGAACTGAAGCCTGAATTTCAGTTGCGCATGACCAACAAGAGCAACAATAAAATCTACATCATCACAGCACACAATGCACCCAACGTGATGAGAGAGATTGGTCGCCTACGCGAGATAGCTTTCCGCGAAGCGGGAGGTGGCACTGGCAAAGAAGTGGACATCGATGAGTTTGACACTTGCGATAACTGCTACAAGCAACTCATTGTTTGGAATCCAGAGGCCGAGGAGATTATTGGCGGCTACCGTTATTTGGAAGGCAACAAGTGGGAAATGGACGAGAATGGCCAGCCCATATTAGCCACCAGCCACATGTTCCATTTCTCCGAGAAATTTTTGCGTGATTATATGCCCTATACCATTGAACTCGGACGCTCCTTCGTGAGTCTGCCTTATCAGAGTTCAAAGATGGGGGCCAAGAGTCTGTTTGCACTTGATAACTTATGGGACGGTTTGGGCGCCTTGACAGTCATCATGCCCAACGTGAAATATTTCTTCGGCAAGATGACCATGTACCCCAGCTACATCCGCGAAGGTCGCGACATGATACTCTATTTCCTGAAGAAACATTTCGACGACAAAGAAGGGCTAGTCATACCTACAAAACCCCTCAAGATAGAGACAGACGAAAAGGAGCTTGCAGCCATCTTCACTGAGGACGACTTTAAAGAAGACTACCGCATCCTGAACCAGCGCATCCGTTCCTTAGGCTACAACATTCCGCCATTGGTGAATGCCTACATGAGCCTGTCACCCACCATGAAGCTCTTTGGTACCGCTATCAACTATGGTTTTGGTGATGTCGAAGAGACAGGCATTCTCATTGCCATGGACGAAGTGTTGGAAGAGAAGCGCGTTCGTCATATTGACTCCTTCATCAAAGAGCATCCCGAAGCCTTGAAGATTACCAGTGGTGCCAACAAAATTATCTACAAGGAGAAGTAAGATTAGATAATAGGCAGCGAGATACCGCAAATCTTCTGATACACATCCAGCGCATAGACATCTGTCATACCTGTGATATAGTCTATGACAGCCATGAGGCGTGTCTCTAAATCTTCATTGTCTATGTCATACTGGCTGCTCACACGACCGATGAGTTGCTGAGAGTAATAGCGTTCCGGATGTTCTATTGCCTCAACCATCAGTTCCATCAGCGTAGCCATGATACGATAACCAGAGAGTTCTACATCCAAGACTGGTCGACTCTTATAGATACGAGCCATCGACACTTTTGTGCAGGCCTTATAGGCATCACGCTGAAGAGGTGATACATGATCTATCAGCGATCCCTCAAATATCCCCTCAAGAATCTCTTCCTCGTGTTCCAAGAAAGTCTTTACGCATTCATTCTCCAATTTTCCTATCACACATGCACGCATATACTGCACCTTCTCATTGGTATCCGTGAGGTGTTCATCACTGATACGCTCTCGAATACGATTTTGTTCGATTTCATCGAAGAATGACAACATCATCGAGGTCGTCTCTTCAAACGTCAGGATCTTAAGTTTGAAAGCATCCTCAAGATCCATAATCTCATAGCATATATCATCGGCAGCCTCCACCAGATAAACCAGCGGATAGCGAGCCCACCGTTCCTTTCCTTTCTCAGTCTGTAACTTCGGTATGTCCAAACGATCTGCCAACATCTCATAGTGTTCACGCTCCGATTCAAAGAATCCGAACTTATTCTTGGTAGCCGCAATCGACGGGAAAGGGTATTTTACGATACTAGCCAGTGTACTATAAGTCATAGCAAAGCCTCCCTGACGTCTGCCTTTGAAGCTATGCGTCAGCAGACGAAACGCATTGGCATTACCATCAAAACGTGTGATATCGCTCCAGAACTCTGGCGACACACGCTCTTTCAGATAGTTACCCTTCCCCTCAATAAAGAAGGACTGGATAGCCTTTTCACCAGAATGGCCGAAAGGTGGATTTCCCAGGTCGTGAGCCAAACAAGCCGTAGCCACTATCTGCCCTAACTCAGGTATCAAAGTATCGATGAAATCGCGGTTTTTTGCGCACAGATATCTAGCCACATCATTACCCAGCGACATACCCACACTCGCCACCTCAAGCGAATGGGTCAGTCGGTTATGCACAAAGACACTACCCGGCAAAGGGAACACCTGTGTCTTATTCTGTAGCCTGCGAAATGGGGCCGAAAAAATCAGTCGGTCGTAATCGCGTTTAAACTCTGTGCGGTCATCATGCCGCTCCAAATGCCGATGCTCCTGTCCTAAGCGACAGTTGGATATCAAATTCTCCCAATTCATTCTCATAGTGTGCAAAGTTACGAAAAGTATTTATAAATAACGATAAAAAGCGAAAAAACTGTTTTTGTTTAATCTATTTTTCGTAACTTTGCCATCCGATATGACAAAAACCAGTATTTTCCAGCGCCCGATATGGGCTGCCATCTTTGCTTTTACGGCAGCATTTCTGTGGGGATGGGCTTATCCGCTCATCAAACTTGGTTTTGTCGAGTTTAACATCACAACAGAGATGACAGGCAGCAAGATGCTGTTTGCCGGCATCCGTTTTTTCATTTCGGGCATCATCATCCTTTCTGTCGCCCACATAGCCAATCGGTCGTTTAAACTCAAGGAAAGGGCAAAAGCGAACATCTTGTGGAGTTGCCTATTCTTACTGGCGTTTACGTTACTGAACACAACACTGCATTACGCATGTTTCTACATAGGTTTATCGCATAGCCAGGGGAGTCGAGCTGCCATTTTGAACTCACTAAGTGTGTTCGTGTTGGTCATCCTTGCCTGCACGTTCTTCAAAAGCGACAAACTGACCCTTAGGAAAGTGGCAGGATGTACCATCGGTTTTGCGGGCATTCTCTCGCTTAACTTAGGTGGTGGTGATAGCGGAGCATTTACTCTACTTGGCGACGGCATGATCATCCTCAATGCGCTTTGCGGCGCCTGCGCAGGACTCATGACAAGAGGCGTTGGCCAACGGGTAGATGTGTTTGTTGGAACAGGGTTAAGTCTTGGCATCGGTGGTGCCTTGCTAGTGATACCAGGTCTATTGATGGGTGGTACATTGCCACATATTACCTTTTTAGGTCTCCTCTATCTATTGATGCTCATCGGCATCTCCACCATTGGCTTTACGCTCTACAATAAGCTGCTGACATGTAATCCTGTAGGCAAGATAGCTATTTGGAACTCACTGATACCCGTCGTAGGAGCCGTCACCTCTTGTCTTTGCCTCTATGAGCCGTTCGAATGGAAGTACGCTGCAGCTGCTACGCTGACAACTGCCGGCATCTATATTATCAACAAAGGCAAGAAATAAAAACGCCAATCTGCAAAAATATATAAAATAAACATCAACATGATGGCTATTTAAAGAGAAATGCGTAATTTTGCAAGCTAAAATAAAAATAATATAAGAATGAAAGTCAACATCGTAAACAAAGGACATCAACCCCTTCCGCAATACGCCACGCCACAGAGCGCAGGCATGGATCTCAGAGCCAACTTAGACGAGTCCGTCACATTGAAGCCTCTGGAGAGACGATTAATTCCCACAGGTTTGCACATCGCATTGCCCGCAGGCTACGAAGCACAGGTTCGTCCTCGCAGCGGATTGGCCTTGAAAAAAGGTATCACCGTACTCAACACCCCAGGCACCATCGATGCTGACTATCGCGGCGAGATTGGCGTGGTGCTCATCAACCTGTCGCAGGAAGAGTTTGTAGTCAACGACGGCGAACGTATTGCACAGATGGTGATTGCCCGTCACGAAAATGCCGAATTCATCGAGGTCGAGGTGCTCGATGAGACCGAACGCGGTGAGGGTGGATATGGACACACGGGAGTGAAGTAAGAGGTGAGAATATGATGAGAGCAGCTGTATTGTATATTCTTCTGTTTTGCTGTTTGGGCATGAATGCTCAGACGGATGATGTGCGGCGCCGCTACGAAGTCACCTTCCACGTAGCCATGCTGCAACGACAGAAGGGCAATCACGATGCCGCCTTCGACCTGCTCAACCGATGTTTGCAACTGAATCCCAACGCTTCCGAGGCGTATTTCTTCATAGCGCAGTACTACAGCGAGATGAAGAATGCCGACAAGGCATTGGAGCACTTCAAGAAAGCTGCTGACCTATGCCCCAACAACATGACCTATATGGAGACTCTGGCACAATCGTATATCGCCAAGGAGAAATACGCCGATGCCATCACGGTTGTTGAGAAGATGTACGAGCAGGACAAGAGCCGTCAGGAGTTACTGGAGATGCTCTACCGCCTTTATTATCAAGAGAAAGACTATCAGAAGTCTGTCGATGTGCTTGACAGAATGGAACTCATCGACGGTAAGAGCGAGCGTATCTCACTGACGAAGAGTGCACTCTACATGGAAATGGACAATCAGGAAAAAGCCATTTCCACCATTAAAGCGCTGGCAGAGGAACATCCCTACGACTTGAACTACCGCACGCTCTATGCCAATACACTGATGGGAAGCGATCAATTTGACGAAGCCTACGACGTGTTGGAAAGCATCCTGAAAGAAGAGCCTCATAACGTCAAAGCCCAACAGTCACTGCGTACCTTCTTCATCAGAACAGAGGACTATGAAGCCGCCGACTCCATTACCCATTGCATCCTCGTCAATAACGATACGGAAATCAGCGACAAGGTCTATCTGCTGCGACAGATGATTGCAGAAAACGAACAAGCCGGTGGCGACAGCACGGAGATTCTCAACCTCTTCCAAGACATGCTACAGCAACCCAACCCCAATGCCGACATTGCAGAGTTGAGAGCTGCCTATATGGATTTGAAGCAGATGCCTCGCGACAGCATTGCCGCTGCTTTGGAACGCGTATTGGAACTGGCGCCCGATAGAGCCTCAGCCCGCCTCCACCTGGTACAATATGCCTGGGAGGATGACAACGATGACCGTATCATCAGTCTTTGTCAGACCGCTCGTCAGTATAACCCTGAGGAGATGGCCTTCTATTATTACCAAGGCATCGCCTATTATCGTAAAAAGGATACTGACAACGCTTTGGAGGCCTTCCGTAATGGCATTAACGTCATCAACGAGCAAAGTTCACCAGCCATCGTCTCCGATTTCTATTCCGTCATGGGCGACCTACTGTTTCAGAAAGACCGCGTTGCCGAGGCATACGCTGCCTACGACTCCTGCCTGCAATGGAAGCCCGACAATATTGGCTGTCTGAACAACTATGCCTATTATCTCAGCATCAAAGGCGGTGACTTGGAGAAGGCAGAGCTGATGAGCTACAAGACCATCAAAGCCGAGCCTAAGAACTCCACCTATCTGGACACCTATGCGTGGATACTCTTCATGCAAGGTCGCTATGCCGAGGCCCGCATCTATATTGACCAAGCCCTTCAGAACGACTCCACCATCGGCGCCGTTGTCACCGAACATGCTGGTGATATCTATGCCATGAGCGGTGATATGACCACCGCCCTTGACCTTTGGAAAAAAGCCTACGAAGAGGCTCCCGACAATAAAGTATTAAGAAGGAAGATTAAACGGAAAAAATATATCAAACAATGAAAATAACAAGTATTCTGAAAGTTGCCGCATTGGCGATTCCCCTTTTCCTTACTTCTTGTCACTCCAAGAAACAAGTTGTGAAAGACAATGCCACCGTGCTCTCCAGTGAGAAAACCGAGGATGTTCAACTTCTGGGCAAGATTAAGAACAACTCCCAACCAGGCCAGTTTGTCACTTCCAAGCTGAAGTTCTCCGTGGAATACGGCTCTCAGCAGATGTCGCTGACAGGCAACCTGAAGATGAAGCGCGACGACGTCATCCAGATGCAGCTGATGGCCTTCGGCTTTGTGGAGGCTGCCCGTATCGAGTTCACCAAGGAATACGTGCTTATCATTGACCGTATCAACAAGCAATACCTCAAGGTGCCTTACAACTACGTGGACTTCCTGCGCAACAGCGGCATCAATTTCTACACCCTTCAGGCACTCTTCTGGAACGAGCTATTCAAGCCAGGGCAGTCATCAGTAGAACAGAAGGACTTTGCTAACTTCAACACCGCCGTTGAGGGCAACGAGACCATTATCTCCTTCGAAGAAGGTAAGATGAATTACAGCTGGCTGACCAATACCGCCACAGGTCGCATCAAGATGACTAACATCTCCTACCGCGATACCTTTAAAGGCAACACGCAGTTGAACTGGGAATACACAGAGTTCTCAAAACTGGCAGAGAAACAGTTCCCCAGCAACATGAAAATCACGCTGACCACCCCCGAGAAGGAACTGAAACTGGGCGTACGTCTCAATTATCTGGGCAACGAGAGTGAGTGGGAGACCCGCACCAAAGTGTCCGACAAATACCGCGAGGTTGACGTCGACCAGATACTGCGTCGTTTTATGGCCCTCTAATAACTATCCAAGGAAATGAGAAGAATCTGTCTACTGCTCCTGATGCTTATTGTCTGCATGGCTGCTCCGGCTCAAAAGTCGAAGCGGAAGACTACGTCGCGTAAGCAGACAACCACCAAGGTGCAACAGAAGAAGCAACCCAGCCAGAGGGAGCTGTTGCAGGCTGACCAGAAAAAACTCAAGAAGGATATTGAAGAGAAGAAACGCAAAAAGCAGCAATTAGACCTTCAAGTGAAGAAACAGATGCAGGACGTGCTGGTGCTCAACGATGAGATTAACGAGAAGCAGCGCGTCATCGATACCATCAAGACCGATATCGACTCACTGGATCGGAATCTCACGATGCTGAATGCTCAGATGGACACCCTACAGCAGGAGCTGAAAGAGCGTCAAAACCGCTATGCCCACTCCGTCAGATACATGCACCGCAATCGTCAGGCAAAGAATAAGATGATGTTCTTCTTCAGTGCGAAGAACGTGAACCAGATGTATCGTCGCACGCGTTTCATGAATGAATATGCCACCTATCAGAAGGCTCAGGGCGAGGCTGTGAAACTCAAGCAGCAGCAGATAACGCAGAAGCAAGAGGAGATTAATACCAGCAAGAAGGAAAAGAGCACCCTGCTCGAAAAGGGACAACGCGAACGTCAGAAGATGGAGCAGCATCAGGCAGAGCAGAAAAAGATGGTGGCTCAGCTTCAGAAAGAACAGCGCACCGTACAAGAGCTCATCAAGAAGGAACAGCAGCAAGAGGCCGCCCTGAATGCCAAGATCGAAAAGCTCATTGCCGAGGAGATTGCTCGCGAGAAAGCGCGCATTGAAGCCGAGAAGAAGCGTAAGGCCGAAGAGCTGGCACGCAAGGAGCGCGAACGCAAAGAGCGTGAGCGCCGATTGGCAGAGGCCAAGGAACGCGAGGAGAAAGCCAAAGCAGCTGCCTTAGCAGCCAAGACCGCCAAAGAGAAAGCCGAGGCCAAGCAACGTCAGATGGAAGCAGAAAATGCCAGAAAGACTGCCGAGCGTCATGTGGAAGAGAGCAAGCAAGCCATCACCGCCTTCAATAATGCCGACCCCGACAAACAGCTCACTGGCAACTTTGCCAGCAACAAAGGTCGTCTGCCCATGCCTATCACGGGTGCCTATCAGGTGGTGCGCAGCTTCGGCTCCAATGTTGTCGACGGCATGAGCCATGTCCACCTTTCCAGCAAAGGCCTTCATCTCAAAGGTCAACCAGGTGCCAAGGCCCGTTGCGTGTTCGACGGCGTCGTCAGCAAGATCTATTCCACGGGCAATTCCTATATCGTCATGGTGCGTCACGGAAAGTATATCTCCGTTTATTGTGACCTTGCCAACGTGAGCGTTGCAGCAGGTCAAAAAGTAAGCACCAACCAAACGCTAGGTTCACTTGGTGCTTCTAACACGATGCAATTTCAATTGCGCAACTGGACGGAACTGCTCGATCCCCGCCCCTGGCTCAGACGCTAAGTATCTGCAGATATAGCTCCAATGCCTGTTCTATCTCGCTGATACAGATAAACTCATCAGCACTATGACTACGCCTTGACTCGCCTGGCCCCAGTTTGAACGAGGGGAACGGCATCAGCGCCTGATCAGAGAGCGTAGGCGAACCGAAGGGTTTTAATCCTAATTCCACACAACGTTTTACCAGTGGATGCTCCATCGCAATACTTGATGAATGCAGACGGAACGAACGGGCTTTCAGTTCGCAGCGTTTCAGGTGTTTCTGCAGGAAGGCGAACACATATTCATTCTGATAGTACTCGTTGGTACGCACATCGATGACGAAATGCAGACTATCAGGTATCACGTTATGCTGCGTACCGCTCTCCACCTGCGTCACCGTCATCTTCGTTGGTCCCAGCAGCGGACTTTCCTTACTGAAACGATAGTCACGCAGCCACACCAGGTCGTCCAACGCCTCATAGATAGCATTCACGCCCTCGTTTCTTGCCGCATGACCACTCACGCCCTTTGCGTAGCCGTCAATCACCATCAGTCCTTTCTCTGCGATGGCAGGTTGCATCCCCGTAGGCTCACCTACAATAGCTACATCTATTTTGGGCAATCGTTTCAAAACACGTTCCATACCATCCTTGCCCGACACCTCCTCTTCGGCCGATGCCAGGTATATCAGGTTAAACGGCAACACCTTGTCTTTCAATATACGAAAGACCTGAAGCAGCGTCACCAGTCCACCGCCGCAGTCGTTCGACCCTATACCATACAGGCGGTCGTCTTCCACTACGGGCTCATTCGGGTTCCTCGTCCATGTTGCCACAGGCTTCACCGTATCTATATGTGCGTTAAGCAGCACTGTAGGTTTCTGTTCATCATAATCCTTGCAGACCGCCCATAGGTTGTTTGCTTCACGCTGAGGGGTCAGTCCCCACTCCGTCATTCTTTTCTCCAACCAGTCGGCAGCCTGCGTCTCACTACGACTCACTCTTGGAATTGCAATCAGTTCTTTAAGCAATTCCACCGCATCGTTCACTTCAGAATAGTTTCTCATCTTTATCAACATTTGCTTGCAAAGTTACGAATAAGCTCGAAAAAAAACAAATATATTCGGATTTTTCCGAAAAGACACAGGAACTGTCCTTTCCTTTTATTGGAATAATTCTTGAAGAACGGACAGGGAACGGAGTTCAGGAAATTGGGGGATATGTAGGCGATAGTACTGAACGATGAGCTCCACGATACGATTGCGATCGACGCGGCTCAGACGGAAAAGATGCATGGAGAAAAAATCCATGCGCATCAATAAGCGGATGCGACTAGCCTCCCGAGGCATCAGGAAATCACGGTGAAGGGGTGCCGAGGTACAGAAACGACCTTCGCGCAAGTCGAAGAAGAAGTCGCTCACCTCTTCCCCCCTCTCCCCTCTCCCCTCTAGATTAGGATAGAAACCCAGGAAACGGCTGAGATGCATGAGGAAGACGAGGTGGAAATTAGCAAAGTCAGTCTCTCGCCCATCAAGCCACTCTATGCTAGTGCGCACATAATCGAAGAGGGCCTCGTTTTGCTGTTCATCACGCAAGGCATGAAAGAGAAACTCGCAGACAAACAGTCCGATAGCCAACTTCGAGGGATCAGACAACAACGAGGGAAGAGGCGTCAGAAGCGAGACCTCGCTGATTCGTTGTAATGGCTGTTGCGGCCTAACGTCTGCTTCAATATATAATAAGGTAAGGGGTTGGAAGAACTGCTTCTTCAACTTAGCATGAGCCGAGTGGGACAACTGCACAGCAAACGACAGTCGCCCCCACTGACGAGTGAACATATCGACGATAAGTTTCTGCTCGCCATATTTCACGGAATGTAGCACAATGGCCACTGTTTTCGACTTCACGGCGGCGAAATTAGCAAAAAAAATGCAAAAACAAGCACTTTTCTTTAAGAAAATTTGGCAGAACGAGAAAAAAGTAGTACTTTTGCACCCGCTTTTCGCCTCATTATGCATTAAGCATTGTGAATTAAGCATTTAAAATGGTCCCTTCGTCTATCGGTTAGGACGAGAGATTTTCATTCTCTAAAGAGGAGTTCGACTCTCCTAGGGACTACAAATTAAAATCCGCCATCTGCGCTGTGGTAGCGCTACCGGCAAGAAGCTGGGAAGGGGTGGCGGAGGATTTTTTAAGCAGGTTATTATGCATTAAGCATTAAGAATCATGCATTAAAGAGTCCGCCTAGGGCAGTTGAGAAAACGCAAGACCCATAAGCTTTAATAACAATTTAAAAAATTCAAAATTAAAAATGGCAAACCACAAATCATCGGTGAAGAGAATTCGCCAGGACAAAAAGAAGGCTCTGCACAACAAGTACTACGCAAAGACTATGCGTAACGCTGTTCGCAAGCTGCGCGCTATGACCAACAAGGACGAGGCTGTTGCACTCTATCCCAAAGTTCAGAAGATGCTGGACAAGTTGGCTAAGACTCACATCATTCACAAGAACAAGGCCGCTAACTTGAAGTCAAGCCTCGCTCTGCACGTGAACAAGTTGGGCTAATCAGCGACAAAAATAAACAGAAGCCGTACAAGTATTACTTGCACGGCTTTTTTTTGCGTTTTTTGGCAATAAAAAATTCGTTATTCTCACAATAATTTTGTACCTTTGCAAGCAAAATTGGACATTTCAAAAAATGGCAGAAGAACTGAATCAAACAGAACAGAATTATTCCGCGAGTAACATCCAGGTACTCGAGGGATTGGAAGCCGTGCGCAAGCGTCCTGCTATGTACATCGGCGACATTAGTGAGAAAGGTTTGCATCACCTGGTAAACGAGACCGTCGACAACTCTATCGACGAGGCAATGGCGGGCTATTGCACGCATATCGAGGTGACCATCAACGAAGACAACTCAATCACCGTACAAGATAACGGACGCGGTATCCCCGTAGACGAACACGAGAAGATGCACAAGTCGGCCCTTGAGGTCGTAATGACTGTGCTCCACGCTG
>CAZIKA010000002.1:0-36239 GCA_964539705.1 uncultured Prevotella sp.
AGGCTTCAGACTTCTGAGTACCTGCTTGATACGGCGAAGCGCCACATTGAGGGCGACATCAGCATTGGCGAGGCTAAGGAGCTGATAGATTCTTACTACAAGTCGGCAGCAGGGCGCAAGGAGGTAGAAGGCGACCGCACGGAAGAGGCCGACAAGGTGGCTGCGCGCATTACGGAGCTGATTGAAGAGAAAACTTTCTCGTTCACACCGGCACAGCTGATTTCTATCCACCGCCGATTGTTTGAAGGCATCTACAAATTGGCAGGGCGTATTCGCGACTATAACATCACGAAGAACGAATGGGTACTTGGCGGCAAGACGGTATACTATGCCAGCGCCGACACCATTAGCGACACGCTGGCATACGACATGGGCCAGGAACGTGAGTTCAACTATGCCAACATGAATATTGATGAGGCCATCCGTCATCTGACTCGTTTTTGCGCCAACCTATGGCAGATACATGCATTCTGTGAGGGCAATACTAGAACGACGGCGGTATTCATGATCAAGTATCTGCGTACGCTGGGATTTAATGTGGTGAACGATGTGTTTGCAGAGAATTCCTGGTATTTCCGCAATGCGCTGGTGCGTGCCAACTATAGCGATCTGACAGCAGGTATCTCAGAGACCACGCTCTATCTGGAGCGGTTCTTCCGTAGCATGTTGCTGGGCGAAGAGCACGACCTGAGGAACAGAATCATGCATGTGGATTGGGAAAAGGCAACAGAAGAAACCAAAGTCCAAAGTGTAAATATTGGTGTCCAAAGTGCAAAATTGGGCGACGAATTGCCTCCAAAGTGCAAAAATTGCACTTTAGAAGAAGTAGCGGTGCTTCGCATCATGCATGTGAACCCCACAGCCACTCAAAAGGAAATTGCCACAGCTATAGGAAAGTCAGAGCGAACCGTCAAGACAATTACCGTTGCGCTTCAGGAGAAACTGATTGTAAAGCGTGTAAATGGTAAGCGAAATGGGTATTGGGAATTTATAGAGTAATGTTCAGGAAATACAATTCGTAACAGCAATGAATAAAACGATATAGAAGATATGATGCAAGAAGAATTACGCGAGATAATAGCCATCGATGAGAACTTCCGCATCGAGTTGACGACTTCGACGGGCGACATGGATAAGTTTCAGGAGGCTATCTGTGCTTTTGCCAACGACATGCCCGGCTCGCGGAAGAAGGGGTATCTGCTGATTGGTGTGAAGAACAACGGACAGATAGACGGTTTGAATAAGACAATCAGGGACTGGCCCCTGTTTTATGAGATGGAAGATGTTTGATGTATAAACTTTCCATTCATTTATTTGGACGGAAAGC
The DNA here is from genome assembly GCA_964539705.1 of uncultured Prevotella sp. Lineage (GTDB taxonomy): Bacteria > Bacteroidota > Bacteroidia > Bacteroidales > Bacteroidaceae > Prevotella. The sequence goes on from CAZIKA010000002.1 coordinate 1,328, forward strand.
TTTTTCTTTGTACCTTTGCCATGTAGAATCCATATAATACAATTACTTAATTTTTCTATATAAAGAATCAGGAGTCAGTCCCTCCGATTCATTAATTTCGTAGTTTTAACATAATGGAACAGAGAATAGCAACACCATCACTTAGTTTTTCCGAAGCAATTAACAAGGCCGCAAGTAGGTCTTTAGAATTTAAGGGTCGGTCTCGCCGATCGGAATTCTGGTGGACAATGTTAATTGTTTATATTATATCTCTACTTGTGCCACCAATAGGATTCGTATTAAGCTTACTAACAATACCACTTGCTTTTAGACGCCTGCATGATGCGGGACATAGTGGATGGTGGTGGGGATGTTGTGCTATTTTAGAAAGCATTATTACGCTCTATTTCATCTTTGATTATATCATGATTGTACTCAATGTAGAGTATTATTCAGTGGAGATTGAAAGCACAATGTTGACTTTCTTCTTGAAATTCTTTATATTGTATGGATTGGTATTCATTTATAAGATAGTTCTGATTGTGCTATATTGTAAGGATAGCGAACCATATGAAAACAAATATGGAGAATCTCCCAAATACGTAGTTCTGGATGAACAAGTTTCAAATACGTCTGATATAAAATAGAATAGCAGGGACAGTAATTAATAAAAATAACCAACGACTATGAATAGAGATGAAGAACTGAATATGGCTCGCCCCAATATGGAACGTAAGTTCATGGAACCCCAAAAGAAGAACTACTGGTGGGATGTGCTGAAAATAGGCATCGGATTTATTGCCGGCTCTATGTTTACTTTTGTGGCTATGATGTTTGTTGGATACTTCATGAGTCTACATGATATTAGGCAGGAAATAGAGGAAGATCCTATTTTGTCACCACGTATGGGAACGACTTATGATGAAGCGTCTGATATGCGATACTTTCAAGTACGTAGCAAAGACAGACATGCCACTATCCACACGGGAATGTCTAAAGACTCTGTGATACTGCTTTTGGGGCAACCAACAGAATTCCATTCTTCGAATTATTTAGATGAGATAACCTATAGATACGGAAAATACGATTTGAATAGCCTGAGAATAGAATTCGAAAAGGGGAAAGTAAGCAGTGTGATGCAGAACTAAAGATGTTAGATGAAGTATGATGGCTGATGTATGATGGAATTGTACACTGCCCTTTTTTTAACAAAAAAGTTCCGATATTCCGTAAGGATGTCGGACTTTTTTTATATCTTTGCACCCATTAATCAACAAAAGAGGTTCTATGAGAGTTTTCGGACTATGGATGTTTGTTGCCATCTTAACCATCTGCGGCAACATGGATGCGAACGCACAACACAAGGTAACGAACAGCAGAAAAATGTCGGCTGACATTCGCAGAGCGGCGGTGAGACAAAAGACGATGGAGAAGAAGATATGCGCCTTCGTCAAGTTCAAGACCGATAATGGGGAAAAACTGCTTGCCAAGTACGGATGCGAGAAGGTGACACAGATTGGCAACATCTACATAGCACGTATTCCCACTGCAAAACTGGAGGCCATGGCTGATGACAAAGAGGTGGAACGCATTGAGACGCAGAAGGGTGGCAAACTGATGAACAACGTCACGCCACAATGGGTGAACACAGGGGATATACATGCGGGGACCGGCGGTCTGCCGAAAGCCTACGACGGCACCAACGTGCTGCTGGGTATCATCGATGGTGGCTTTGACGTGACCCACCCCGCTTTCTACGGCACAGACGGCACCACCTATCGCATCAAAGGCTTCGTAGACTGCTACTACGACGAGAACGAGACACGAGGCGTGATGACCCCACTGGGACGCGAATACACCACCAAGGAAGATATCCTGGGCAACATGCACCCTGGCGACGCGGAAGACAACCACGGCACCCACACGCTGGGTACAGCGGCAGGAAGCGGATACGGATCACCCTATCGCGGCGTAGCCTACGGGGCCGACATCTTTGCCATCTGCTCAAAAAATGCCACCAAGGATTGGTATTGCAACACCGCAGAGCAGACGGCCTGCATGAAGCGCATCTTTGACTATGCCGACCAGACCAAACAGCCCTGCGTCATCAGCTACAGCATTGGCTTCGACGACGTTCCCAGCGAGAATGTACTCTTCAGAGAGGCGCTGAAATCCATGCTGGGTCCAGGCAGAATACTGGTAGCAGCGGTAGGCAACAACGGTGTTTTTCACACCTATCTGCACAAGCCTGCAGGCATGGAGACAGCGGGATCTGTAATCAACTATTTAAAAGACGAGGCCATCCTATATCTGTCGAGTAAGCAACCATTCAACCTGAAATTACTGTCATGCGAAATTCTGTCGGACGAGACCTACAGCACCATTATATCGCACACCATGACCGACAGTATCACAATCAGTTCGGAAGCCCTGCCAACAGACAGCATAGAACTTAACGGACACCACATCTTGGTGGAGAAGACAGATACATGCTACACCATACACTCCAGAAATGAATACCCATTCAGTCTCACTGTCCCCGCCCTTGCATTCATCATCGAAGGTAAGGAGGCCGATGTACAAGCATCTGTAAGCCAAACAGCTTGTTTTGACTTCTATTACGCTAAAGCTACATTAAGCGACTCACGCTTCGATGACGCGAGATCAACCCATAGCATCGGATTGCCTAGTTCGATTCCAGAGGTCATAGCAGTAGGTGCATTATGCGGACGATTGGATTTTACCAACATACTAGGCAAAACATTAAATACATACCCAATCCTCCCACTGCCTTACGGACAGATTACCAGTTTTTCATCAATAGGCCCTGCCATGAGTGGCATCAGGAAACCCGATGTGGTGGCTCCAGGACTGAACGTCATCTCGGCAGGCAACAGCTACTGCGAAGATTGCTTTGGTTCAACTATGGTAGCAAAAACCACATTCAACGAACGTGAATATCCCTGGGTGGCAATGTCGGGCACATCGATGGCTGCTCCTTGCGTGGCTGGTATCGTGGCACTGTGGCTACAAGCCGACCCCACGCTGACGCCAGAGCGCGTGTTGGAAATCATCAGCGAAACCTGCCACGAAACCGATGACAGCATGACCTATCCAAACAATACCTATGGATACGGCCTGATTGACGCTTATGCCGGTATGCTGAAAGTGCTCAACATCACAACTGCCATCCCTGAAATCAGCACTCACCAGCCCGCCAAGCTCCGTATTCAACCCAACGAGCAGGGTGTACGTCTGAGCTTCGAAACAGCACCTATCAAACCATTTAGCGTTAACATCTATACCGTTGGAGGTCAAATAATTACGAAACAGTACGTACAGCCGAACGGCAGCCACATATACGACATTGACCTGCCCACGAAACAAAAGGGTATTTGCGTGGTGCAGGTCAATAGTACGGAAGCTGGCGTGACCGGTTCGGAACTCGTCAGATACTAATAGATGCGGGGACCAAAGATGGTGGTGCCGATACGCACCATCGTAGAGGCGTGACGTACGGCGATGTGATAGTCGTCGCTCATGCCCCAAGAACGCTCGCAGAAGGCATCGTCGGTAGGGAAATACTGGCCCTTCACCTCGTCGAAGAAATCGGCTGCCGTCTGGAACTCACGGGCTATCTGCGCCTCGTCGTCGATATTGGAGGCCATCATCATCAAGCCGCAAATCTGGACGTGCTTCATCTCACGCCACTCACCATCAGCCAGGAGCTGACGACAGGCATCGAGGGTCAGACCGTATTTCGTGGCCTCCTCGGCAATATGGAGCTCCAGGAGCACGCGCACTACCCTACCCGCCTTGGCTGCCTGTTTCTCAATCTCGCGAAGGAGTTTAAGAGAATCGACTGCCTCAATCATAGAGATATAGGGCACGATATACTTCACTTTATTGGTCTGAAGATGACCAATGAAGTGCCACTCGATATCCTGAGGCAGAACAGGCACCTTGCGGGCCAGCTCCTGCTCGTGGCTCTCGCCAAAGACACGCTGACCCTCCTCGTAGGCCGCCATGATATATTCCTCGGGGTGGAACTTGCTGACAGCTACCAGTCTTACGCCCTCTGGCAGCGCACTCAGCACTTCATGCAAATGTCCCTTAACGTCGTACATCTTACTGTTCAAACTCGGGTTTATCGTCCTGTTTGGTGCTCTTGGCCACGTGCTCAAAGACATCCATCAGCGTGGTCTCGGCAATGCTGGAGATGGTATAGTCAATCATGGTGCCGCCCATCACCTCCTCAAGGTTCTTCAAAGCACCGTTGAACGAGCCTGCCTGAACCAGGTAGTTGACGCTGGTGCGCTTCTCCTTCTCAGTCTTCTCGTCGAGGGTGATAAACTGCAGTTTGGCCTTGTACCAGCTGTCGGCCATCTCCTGGTCGCTGAAGAAAATCTCGCCGTAGGGGGCTTTCTTGATATCGGTAACGGTAAACTCGCCGCTGATATATGAAGACATCTCCTCGATGATACGCTCCTCGGCCTCGCTGAAACTTAGGGCGTCAACGACATAGGCCTCGGTAACCTTCTTCTGCATACCATCTTCCATTGTCTTCTCGTAACGAATCTTGCACTCAAACCATGTGGCTGTTCTACTTCTCATCATAATATTTTCTTATCGTTTGTTTTTATTATTGTGATTATTCTTCTGAATCGTCATCACCCTGTCCGGCACGGATATAGCCGTTGCGGGTAAGTGATTTCTGTTTCTGCTCAGTCAGTTTCTCTACGATTTCATGACCAATACGGCCTGCGAGACCCGAGGGCATTCCCGTCTCTTCTGCCAATTGCTGCTGCACCTTGACGAGCTCTTCTGCCATCGACTGACTATTGGCCATGAAGGTCTTTTCCGAAGAGCCCATGTGCTTGCTGTTATATACCTTCGACAATATCTCATCTGCAGCCTTCTCGTAGCGCTTGCGATAGATGGCCTCGGCCTTAGCATTGAGCATCTCGTCGGTGATATCCAACGAGTCGCCCTCGTCGTTGAGGTCGATACCCGGATTGTAGGGCTCGGCAAACGGGTCGGAAGCCTCCGCCTGGGGAATAGGCTCAACGAAATCCACAGAATCCGAGGAAGGCAGCAGTTCAACATAGGTGTAGAAGGTCAGCAAAGAGACGGCTACAGCGGCCACCATCGCGATGACAGAACGGCGGACGTAGCGCTTCTGAGCCAAGGCATTGCGCATCTCATCGATGGATTTAAAGCGCTTGTCGGGATTCTGGGCGGTAGCTTTCTTTACCACCTGCTTATACTCGAAAGGCATGGATCCCTGACTATAAAGGAACGCGATAAGCTGTCCCAGCGAATAGACATCGCTGCGCTGGTCGAAGGGCTGACCTGCCAGCACCTCGGGAGCCACAAAGGACTCGGCACCGGCAAAGAGTGATGACTTGTCAGTCACATTCTTATAAAAAGACCCGTGGAAAAGCACCAGCGGAGCACTATCACCCTTGCGCACAAACACGTTCTGAGGGGCGAAACAGAGGTAGAAAATCTGCTGGGAATGGAGCTGCGAGGCATAATCGAAAAGCGACTCTACTATCTGGTCCACAAAGCTACGATGGGCCACCACAGCGGGATTTTCGCGCAGCAACGAGGAAAGGGGCTGGAACGTTCCAGGCTCGAGCATCACCTCGGTAAGCTGAGCGCCGCCATTGCTTACCTCATAATGAAGCACTTGGTTGGAATGTTGACGAAGCAACCATTGCTGTTCGCTCTTCAACGACTCGCAGAACACAATATTATCAGTCAGTTCAGGACGCAGTTCGATGACATAGCGGAACTTCCCGTCAATCTGATGACGGAAGAAACCACCAAAGGGCAACAACTCGCGATGGGGCGACATTCCCTCCTGAACTTTCAGCATTTCCTCGTAATTCATCTTCGCACTCCGTTTTTTTGACGTGCAAAAGTAAGCAATAAATCCGAAATCAGCAAAAAAAAGAGAAGTTCTTTTGTTATTCTCACGTTTTTTCGTAATTTTGCACCAATTTAAAAATAGACTTACAAAAAATGCCAGAAATATCAGTACGAGGACTAGAGATGCCCGAGTCGCCAATCAGAAAATTGGCACCACTTGCTGTTGCCGCAAAAAAGCGTGGCACAAAGGTATATCACCTTAATATCGGTCAGCCCGACCTGCCTACGCCACAGGTAGGACTGGACGCCCTGAAGACCATAGATCGTGAGATATTGGAGTACTCGCCATCGCAAGGCTATCAGAGCTATCGCGAGAAGTTGGTGAACTACTACGCCAAATACAACATCAACGTCACCGCCGACGATATCATCATCACCAGCGGCGGTTCGGAAGCGGTGCTCTTTGCTTTCCTCTCATGTCTGAACCCTGGCGACGAGATTATCGTGCCCGAGCCAGCCTATGCCAACTATATGGCCTTCGCCATCTCCGCAGGCGCCAAGATCCGTACCATTGCCACAACCATCGAGGAGGGCTTTTCGCTGCCAAAAGTAGAAAAATTCGAGGAGCTGATCAATGAGCGCACACGAGCTATCATGATCTGCAACCCCAATAACCCCACGGGCTACCTCTATACGCGTCGTGAGATGAACCAGATTCGCGACCTGGTGAAGAAATACGACCTGTATCTCTTCTCCGACGAGGTCTATCGTGAATATATCTATACCGGTTCGCCCTATATCTCAGCCTGCCACTTGGAGGGTATTGAGCAGAACGTAATCCTGATTGACTCTGTATCAAAGCGATATTCTGAGTGCGGTATTCGTATTGGCGCCCTCATTACCAAGAATAAAGAGGTACGCGCAGCCGTGATGAAGTTCTGTCAGGCACGCCTCTCACCTCCCCTCATCGGACAGATAGTGGCTGAGGCATCGCTCGATGCACCCGAGGACTACTATCGCGATGTGTACGACGAATATGTGGAGCGTCGTAAATGCCTGATTGACGGACTGAACCGCATTCCCGGCGTCTACTCACCTATCCCTATGGGTGCTTTCTATACCGTAGCCAAATTGCCTGTCGACGACGCGGAGAAGTTCTGTCGTTGGTGTCTGTCGGAATTCGAATACGAGGGACAGACAGTCATGATGGCTCCCGCAGCGGGCTTCTATACCACACCTGGCGCAGGCATCAATCAGGTGCGTATAGCCTATGTGCTGAAGAAAGAAGACCTGGTAAAGGCACTCGTCGTGCTGCAAAAGGCGTTGGAAGCTTATCCAGGAAGAGTGGAGTAATGAACTTCCCATTATTCATAGCAAAAAGGATTTACAATGATAAGGGCGACCGCCGCAAGGTGAGCCGTCCTGCTATTCATATTGCTACCGTAGGCGTTGCCATAGGACTGGCGGTCATGATTATCACGGTGAGCGTGGTATTGGGATTCAAACAAACCATACAAGAGAAAATCACTGGATTCGGCAGTCATCTACAGGTATATAATCTGCAGGCAGCAGGATTACCCATCTGTATAGACGACAGCACCTTGCAGGCCTACGAGGCAGTAGAAGGCGTCAGACATGCCGAGCGCATCGCGATGACCCAGGGCATACTGAAGACCGACGAGGAGTTTATGGGAGTTTCCCTGAAAGGTATCGGACCGGAATACGACACCACCTTCCTGAGCGAGTGTCTGGTGGAAGGCGAACTTCCACAGTTCTCAGACTCTTCGACCAACTACCCTCTCGTGCTGTCGAAAAACATGGCCAGCAAACTGCGCGTCAAAACAGGCGACCGCATCTTTGCCTATTTCATTGGCAACGACGATGTGAGGATGCGACGATTCACCATCAGCGCCATCTATCAGACCAACATGAAGCGTTTCGACGACCAGATCTGTCTGACCGACTTATATGCCACCCAAAGACTCAACGGATGGGACAAGGAGCAATGTACTGGAGCTGAACTGCTGGTCAATGATTTCAATCAACTGAAAGAGACCAACCTGAAAGTACTCCGCCTGATGAGGGGAGAATCAGACCGCGATGGAAACTTCACCGTAAGCTATACCATCACGGAGGTCTATCCACAAGTGTTTTCGTGGCTAGAACTGCTTGACATCAACGTGTGGATCATCCTGGGACTGATGATTGCCGTTGCAGGATTTACGATGATTAGCGGTCTGCTTATTATTATATTGGAACGCACGCAAATGATAGGACTTCTGAAGGCACTAGGTGCCCGCAACCGTACCATCCGTCACACCTTCCTCTGGTTTGCCGCCTTCATCATTGGACGCGGTTTGCTATGGGGAAACATCATGGGAATAGGCATCGTGCTGCTACAGAAATACACGGGAATAGTTACCCTTGACCCACAGACTTACTACGTCAACGAGGCACCAATGCTCATCAGTATACCCCTCATCCTACTGCTTAACATAGCCACGCTGCTCATTAGTGTTTTCGTGCTCATAGCACCCAGCTTCCTCGTATCGCATATCTCACCAGCGAACTCCATGCGCTACGAATAAACCTAAAAGGGTCGCATTTTCTTCATTTTTTCCATAATTAACATATAGGGTATAAAATATTGCACGATTTTTTTTGATTTGTGCAAAAAAAGGCGTATCTTTGCACAAAATTTTGAATATTGTGCAATGAGCTCTAATATTAGCTTCAATAAGTATATTTACGACACAATCATTAAGAACTGGGATGCAGATGCCCTGACAGACTATCAGGGCGCTACGCTGCAATTCCACGATGTGGCACGTAAAATAGAGAAACTTCACATCGTTTTCGAGAACTGCGGCATTGAGAAAGGCGATAAGATTGCCATCTGCGGACGCAACTCAGCACATTGGGCCGTCACCTTCCTGGCAATACTGACCTACGGAGCTGTAGCAGTACCGATACTCCACGAATTTAATGCTGAACAGATTCACAACATCGTGAACCATTCTGGAGCAAAGGCACTCTTCGTAGGCGACTTTGTAGCCAAGGAGATTGACCCAAAGCAGATGCCTGATTTGGAAGGTATCGTCAACCTGCCCGATTTCTCTCTCATGCTATCGCGCTCAGAGAAACTGACCTACGCGCGCGAACATTTAAATATGATGTTCGGCTCGAAATATCCCAAGGCGTTCAGACAAGAGCACATTCATTACCACGAGGATACCCCTGAAGAGTTGGCTGTTATCAACTACACCAGCGGAACCACAGGCTTCTCGAAAGGCGTTATGCTCCCCTATCGGGCACTCACGGGTAACTTAGCATTCTGTCTACGTCATCTTGGCGACAAGGTAAAGTCTGGCGACGCCATGCTCAGCATACTTCCTATGGCTCACATGTATGGCATGGCCGTAGAGTTTATCTTTGGTTTCTGCAACGGTTGCCACTTGTATTTCCTCAACCGTCTGCCCTCGCCAACGCTTATTGCGAAAGCATTTACCGATATACGCCCTGCGCTGGTAGTAGCGGTACCATTGATTGTCGAGAAAATCATCCGCAAGAAAGTATTCCCCATCATACAGACCAACAAGATGAAACTCCTGATGGCCATGCCTATCGTATCAACGAAGGTGAAGGAGCGTATCTGTCAGCAAGTCTATGAGGCCTTCGGCGGACAAGCCTATGAAATCATCGTTGGAGGAGCTGCACTCTCGAAAGAAGTGGAAGAGTTCCTGTTGGGTATCGGATTCCCTCTGGCTGTAGGATATGGTGCTACAGAATGTGCACCACTTATCAGCTATCGCGACTGGAAGGAGTTTGTTGCTACATCATGTGGATGCCCCGTTGACGGTATGGAGGTGCGCATCCTGAGCGATGACCCCATGAATGTTCCTGGCGAAATTATCACAAGAGGTCAGAATGTCATGCTAGGCTATTATAAGAACGAGGAAGCTACGCGTGAGGCCATTGACGATGAAGGCTGGTACCACACGGGAGACCTGGGCACCATGGACGCCGACAACAATATCTTCATTCGTGGACGCATCAAGAACATGCTGCTGGGAGCCAGTGGACAAAACGTATATCCTGAGGAGATAGAAGACAAGCTGAACTCAATGCCTATGGTCAGCGAAAGCCTCGTAGTACAAGATGACGACAAACTGGTGGCATTGGTCTACCCCGATCAGGACGAGACTGTCAATTTCGGTCAGGAAGAGTTGGAAGCCGTAATGGATCAGAACCGCGAAAACCTGAATGCACAACTCCCCGCCTACAGCCGCATCAGCCGCATCGTGCTGCGTGATGAGGAATTCCAGAAAACACCAAAGAAAAGTATCAAGAGATATCTCTATCAAGCATAAAAACAAATCTAAGATATGGAAACAATACCAAGCTTTAATAAACTCATCCAGGACAGCATCATTGCCAATTGGGATTTGGATGCGCTGACCGATTATAAGGGCCAGACACTACAATATCATGATGTGGCCCGAAAGATTGAGAAAGTACATATTCTCTTTGAGAATTCCGGAGTACAGAAAGGCGATAAGATTGCTCTCTGCGGACGTAATAGCAGTCAATGGGCTGTAGCTTTCATCGCAACTCTGACCTATGGCGCCATCGCGGTACCCATTCTACATGAGTTCATGCCAGAGCAGATCCACAATATCGTGAACCACTCGGATGCCAAACTGCTCTTTGCTGGTGATTACGTGGCAGGAACGATTGACCCAGAGCAGATGCCACATCTGGAAGGCATCATCCGTAGCACAGACTATTCACTCATCGTATCGCGCTCGGAAAAACTCACCTATGCACGCGAGAACCTGAATGCCCTTTACGGACAGAAATATCCCAAATATTTCCGTCAGGAGCACATCAACTACTATATTGAGCAGAGTCCAGACGAGCTGGCGTTAATCAACTATACCAGCGGAACAACGGGCTTCTCAAAGGGTGTGATGATTCCCTATCGTGCACTCTGGTCGAACTACGACTTTGCCTGCAACGTGCTGGGTACAACCATCAAGAGGGGCGATAAGATTATCTCTATTCTCCCCATGGCTCACATGTACGGAATGGCCTTCGAGTTTATCTTCGAATTCCTGCATGGCTGTCATGTTTACTATCTGAACCGCACCCCATCGCCTGCCATCATCGCACAGGCGTTTGCTGAGGTGAAGCCCAGAATCATTATCGCCGTGCCTTTGGTTATTGAGAAAATCATCCGCAAGAAGGTGTTCCCCAAGATTCAGAACAACCGTATGCGCCTGCTCCTTCAGATGCCTATTATTTCAGTAAAGGTACGCGAGATGATTTGTCAGGAAGTACTCAAAGCCTTTGGAGGTAACCTCTACGAGATTATCGTTGGTGGTGCAGCCTTTAATCAGGAGGTGGAGCAATTCATGCATCGCATCAACTTCCCATACACCGTAGGATATGGTGCTACGGAGTGCGCACCGATTATCTGCTACAGTGACTGGCATTCATTCGTGCCAGGCTCTTGTGGACGAGCAGTCATACACATGGAGGTGAAGATTGATTCGCCCGATCCACAGAATATCCCAGGCGAAATTCTGGCACGCGGACTCAATGTGATGTTGGGCTACTACAAGAACGAGGAAGCAACAGCCGAAACCATTGACAAGGACGGCTGGTATCACACCGGCGACCTCGGCACCATGGACGCAGAAGGCAACGTGTTTATCAACGGACGCTCAAAGAACATGCTGCTGGGTCCCAACGGACAGAATATCTATCCTGAGGAGATTGAGGATAAACTCAACTCAATGGCAATGGTTGTGGAGAGCATCGTAGTACAACGTGACAATAAGCTCGTGGCACTTATTCACCCCGACCTTGATGAAGCCAAGAGTCTGAATTTCACGAAGGAAGATCTGGAAGGCATCATGGAACAGAATCGTAACACCCTGAACCAAATGCTGCCTGCCTACGAGAAAATATCTGAGGTGGAAATACATGAGGAGGAATTCCAAAAGACTCCGAAGAAGAGTATCAAACGTTATCTCTACAAGTAAGTCGACAACAAATTTACTGAAAAAATAAGACTGTTTGCTTAAAAAGTTTGGTCATAATCAAAAAAAATGACTAACTTTGCAAGCAAACAGTTTTTTTTGTTGACTAAACTATAAAACGAATTATAATGAAAAAGTTAGTATTCACGATGCTGATGATGGCGGGTATACTGCAGGCAAAGGCTTACGACTACCCATATCTCGTGTTTCTGAATTCAGAAGGAACAGCAACTTTCCTTGCCGTAGAGTCGCTCTCTATCACAATTAACGATGGGAAACTCGTTGCTACCAATGCCGACGGTTCCCAGACGTTCTCACTCTCTGACCTCAGCAAGATGTTCTTTTCCAAGACAACCGAAATAACTGGTATCAATGATATCAATACCAATGGCAGCCAAGAAGTCGAGGTATTTACAACTGGCGGAGTGAAACTAGGTAAGTTTGAAAGTATCACCTCAGCAAAAACCTCGCTAAAGCCAGGGATCTATGTCATTAAAAACAGTCAGAAGACCTATAGAATCGCTGTCAAATGAAAAAGATATATAGCCTCATCACGGCCCTTGTGCTGACGATAGCAGCACAGGCTCAGACTCTGAATGTAGAAACAGGTAACGTGACTTATCAGTTTCCAGCAGCTTCGGCTGGTGAGATGAACTACGCCACAGGCACTACCCTAAATATTATGGGCAAGACCTTTACAATTGCTGACATCACAAAAATGTATATCAACGCCGCTGAAGTAGAAAGCAATTGCGTCAATATTGCATACAACGGCACATCGACCAGCGTCACCATCGCAGGAAATATTGCTGCCTATGTAAGCGCTACAATTAACGGGGCACACGTCAGCATCAGCCAAACCAACACAACAGATATAGATAATGATGAGATAACCTATATCCTCAGCGGCACATCATCAGACGGTTCGCTTACACTCGACGGTAGCTATAAGTGTACCGTACAGTTGGCCGGTCTCACGTTGACTAACCCCAGCGGAGCAGCCATCGACATTAATAACAAGAAGCGCATCCAGCTGAGTGTCAAGAAAGACACCGAGAATACACTTACCGATGGTGCCAACGGCTCGCAGAAAAGCTGTATCTACAGCAAAGGACAACTGCAAATGCAGGGCAACGGTACACTTAACGTAACGGGCAATACGGCTCATGCCATCAAGAGCGGCGACTATATCAGCGTGAAGAACCTGACGCTCAATATTCTCTCTGCTGTCAAGGATGGTATCTCATGCAACAAATACTTCCAGATGAAGAGTGGCAACGTGACCATCAAGGGTGTAGGCGATGACGGCATACAGGCTGAACTAGAGTCAGATGACACGACAACAGCCGAGACCGAAGGACACGAAGACGAGAATTCAGGAAACCTATACGTGGAAGACGGTACATTGAGCATCACCATTCCAACAACAGCGGCTGGCGGCAAGTGTCTTAAGGCTGAGGGACTGGCACGTATCAATGGCGGTACGTTGACATTGACAGCCAACGGAAAGGTGGATACCAGCAACAGTACTGATCCATCATATACAGCAGCTATCAAGGGGACTAACGTCACTATTAATGAAGGCACTATAACAATTAATGTGGCGGGAGCAGCAGGTCGAGGCCTCTCTGCCGATAACACGATTACCACCAATGGCGGCACCATCAACATTACAAATAGTGGAGCTCCCACCACAATCAGCAGTGACGTAAAGGGAGCCAAAGGACTAAAGGCTCTTAACATGGCTCTTAACGCTGGTACCATCAACATTACCATGAGCGGTAATGCCTCGAAGGCCATTCGTTGTGGAGACGGCACACAGTCGACAAGCGGAGGTGGCGGGATGGGCTTCCCTGGCGGAACCAGCACTAAATGGACAAACGTAAAAGGTACCTATACACAAGGTCTTAGCGACGGCACTGGTCCTACACTGACTATCCGTCAAAACGGCTCTGCATCCAACTCATCATCTGCCAAGGGTATCAAGGCTATCTGTGCAGTTACCATCTATGGCGGCGAGACCGACGTCTACACCAAATCAAGTGGTGGCGAGGGACTGGAGTCAAAGACAAGCATCGACATCCTGGGCGGTAAGCACTATTTCCAATGCTATGACGACTGCATCAACTCGGCAGGCAAGATATTCTTTAATGGCGGCGTTACTGTTTGTTACTCCAATGGAAATGATGCCATTGACTCTAACGCAGGTACAACTGGTGCTATCACCATCGGCAATGGGGTGGTTTTTGCATACACAACGAAAGGAAGTCCAGAAGAAGGCTTTGACTGCGACAACAACTCCTACATTCAAATCACCGGTACTGGCATCGGCATTAGCGCTGGCGGCAGTCAAGGAGGAGGAGGCGGTGGCGGACACCCTGGTCCTGGCGGGAATACTAACAACGGTAACACCATCTCGAATGCCAAGCAGGGCTATGCCTTCGTAACAAGTAACATCAGCTACCAAAGTGGTCGCTACTATACCCTAGCCGACACGTCTGGCAATAATCTCGTAACCTATAGTTTTGCGGGCTCATGCAGCAGTAGTCTGGCTCTCTTTACAGCCACAGGCATGGTGAAAGGTTCTACATACAACGTGAAGTACAGTACGACAGAACCCACCGACGCCACAACAGCCTGGCACGGACTCTACCTTGGCTCATCACATAAGGGAACAACAAGTGTAACATCGTTTACTGCACAATAACAAATAGATTCAACTACAAAGTAAAAGACTCTGCATCTTCATGATGAGATGCAGAGCCTTTTTCTTATATTGACTCAATGTTTACGAATTCAACAGAACCGCCGTACGCACACGACTCAAGGTCTCTGGCGTCATCTGCAGATAACTGGCAATATACACCAAAGGTGCACGCAATACCAACTGAGGCGCATTCTTCACCAATTTCTGATAACGGTCTTGGGCACTCTCAAAGCGCAACATATCGGCACGCTGCTGACTGATAATCAGCGATTCTTCCAAAATCTTACGATAAAGAATCTGAATATTCACACTACGCATTGCAACAGCCTCCAGATCTTTCTTTGGCATCGCATAGACAATGGTAGGCTCTACAGCTTGAATAACCTGAGTAGAAGGCTTCTCCTTGAAAAGACTCTCAATACTCATCATGATGGTATTCTCTGTTCCCATATACTCAGTCACCTCTTTACCATTCTTAAAATAGTACTGTCGTGCCAAGCCTTTTACCACCCAATATATATGTTCACACGTATCACCTTCACCAAGAATAATCTCGTTCTTGGCAAACTTCATCGGTACGAGAACACTCTCTAAAATATCGAGTTCCTCGTGTGTCATTGTACTGTATCTTCTGGCCAATTCGCGGGCCACATCGCGCGGAGTTAAACTTAGGTTCAGCATATTATTTGCTTTATTGCATTAGTAGATAATAATTTAATCAAGTTTCAGCACAGCTAAGAAGGCTTTCTGAGGTACTTCCACATTGCCAATTTGCTTCATGCGCTTCTTGCCTCGCTTCTGCTTCTCTAACAGTTTACGTTTGCGGCTCACGTCACCACCATAACACTTGGCAAGCACATCTTTGCGTACCTGTTTCACCGTCTCACGGGCAATGATCTTGGCACCAATAGCTGCCTGGATGGCAATATCGAACTGCTGACGCGGAATAAGCTCTTTCAACTTCTCACACATACGGCGACCAAAGGTCACGGCATTGTCCTGATGGGTCAGCGTAGAAAGGGCATCCACAGGTTCTCCGTTGAGCAAGATGTCTAACTTCACCAATTTAGATGGACGGAACGAGTCAATATGATAATCGAAAGAAGCATATCCCTTTGAGATACTCTTCAACTTGTCATAGAAGTCAATCACGATTTCTCCCAAAGGAAGCATAAAACGCAGCTCTACACGATTACCACTTACATATTGTTGGTCGATGAGTTCGCCTCGCTTATCCAAACAAAGTGTCATGATTGGTCCGATATAGTCGGCGGCTGTAATGATACTTGCACGAATATAAGGTTCCTCAATATGGTCAATCATCGTCTGGTCGGGCAATCCTGACGGATTATGCACCTCTTTTTCCTCACCCTGCTTCGTATAGCACATATACGACACGTTGGGAACAGTAGTGATGACATCCATATCAAACTCACGATCCAAGCGCTCCTGTACAATCTCCATGTGGAGCAATCCCAAGAAACCACAACGGAAACCAAAGCCCAGGGCCACAGAAGACTCTGGCTGGAAGGTCAACGAAGCATCATTCAACTGCAATTTCTCTAAAGAGGCTCGCAGGTTCTCATAGTCTGTCGGATCAATAGGATAGACGCCAGCAAACACCATTGGTTTGACTTCCTGGAAACCTTCAATAGCTTTATCACAAGGATTGCTCACATGCGTGATAGTATCACCGACTTTCACCTCCTTGGAGTTCTTAATACCAGAAATGATATAGCCCACATCGCCCGTTCGCAACTCCTGTCGAGGAATCATATCCATCTTCAAAACGCCAACCTCGTCTGCCTCATACTCCATGCCAGTATTAAAGAACTTCACCTTGTCGCCTTTACGAATCACACCATTGGTGATCTTGAAGTAGGCAATAATACCACGGAAGGAATTAAAGACAGAGTCAAATATTAATGCCTGAAGTGGTGCCTGCTCATCACCCACAGGATGTGGTATACGGTCTACCACCGCATCGAGTATCTCATCAACACCTTCACCAGTCTTGCCTGATGCCCTAATGATATCCTCGGGATCACAACCTATAAGATCCACTATTTCATCCTCAACTTCATCAGGCATAGCACTCGGCATATCTATTTTGTTAATAACTGGAATAATCTCCAGATTATTATCAATAGCCATATAGAGATTTGAAATGGTCTGAGCCTGTACGCCCTGTGTAGCATCGACAACCAACAAGGCACCCTCACAAGCAGCAATACTACGTGACACCTCATATGAGAAGTCGACATGTCCCGGAGTATCAATCAAATTAAGGATATATTTCTCGCCATCCCTTTCATATTCCATCTGAATGGCGTGACTTTTAATGGTAATACCTCTTTCGCGCTCCAAATCCATATCGTCAAGCATCTGTCCCTCAGTCACTTGTATGGTCTTCGTGCGTTCCAAGAGTCTATCGGCAAGCGTTGACTTACCGTGGTCAATATGTGCGATAATACAGAAATTTCTGATATTCTTCATCTATATATACATCTCTTTTCGCTGCAAAGTTAGTCATTTTTTGTAAAAAAACAAAACAAGTTTTACATTTTAGCCGTTTTTTTTTCTATCTTTGCATCGGAATAAAATATAGATGTACATATTATGAGAAAAGTAATGATGCTGGCAATGACCGCTTTTATGCTTGCTTCATGCCAAGAATCACTAGAAGAACGAGCCGCACGCGAGGCCCGTGAGGTTACTGAGGCGAAATGTCCCATGCCCGTAGGCAACAATATGTATATGGATAGCGTTGTCTTCGACATCCCCTCATTGACACAAATT
Source organism: uncultured Prevotella sp. (assembly GCA_964539705.1). GTDB lineage: Bacteria > Bacteroidota > Bacteroidia > Bacteroidales > Bacteroidaceae > Prevotella. The sequence goes on from CAZIKA010000002.1 coordinate 18,731, forward strand.
CAGTATTTCAGATTCATTGGTGATACCGATAACGACAGTATGGTGGTAGCAATGAGGGATACAAACCTTAAGGAGGCATTGATTCAGGAATTGAAGAATACGCCCTCCTACAAAACCTTGATGAAACGAGGAGTTAATTTCCGCTACGTCTATCGTTCTTCAAAGGACAGGAAAAAAACATATTTCGATTTTATCATCAACAAGGCAGATTATGAGTAACAAAAAAAGCGAACAGAATTACTGTTCGCTTTTTATTGTATCAGCTCTGCTGAATTTTACTCCTCTGGCTTCATGTTAGTATATACGGTCTGTACGTCATCGAAGTCCTCGAGCTTCTCAACCATCTTGTCGATCGTCTCACGCTCCTCTGGAGTAACGTCCTTCAGATCGTTGGGGATACGAGTGAACTCAGCACCCGTTACCTCGAAGCCGCTTTCCTCCAGATGCTTCTGGATGGCGCTGAATGATGAAGGGTCAGCATAGATAGTGATGCTGTTCTCTTCCTCGTCCTCATCGAACTCATCGTCCACACCATAGTCAATCAGGTCGAGGATCATCTCGTCCATATCCAGTCCGTCCTTCTTCTTGAAGGTGAACACTGACTTGTGGTCGAAGAGGAAACTCAAACTACCCTGAGTACCCAGGTTACCATTGAACTTGTTGAACACTGAACGAACGTCACCCACGGTACGTGTGGTGTTGTCGGTCAGTGTCTCCACGAAGATAGCCACACCGTGAGGTCCATATCCCTCGTAGGTTACCTCCTTATAATCGCTCTGGTCTTTACCCATTGCGTTCTTGATAGCACGCTCGATGTTATCCTTCGGCATGTTCTCGCGCTTTGCATTGGCGATGCAGGCACGCAGTGCGGGGTTGTTCTCGGGCTCAGGACCACCAGCCTTCACGGCGATGGCAATCTGCTTTCCGATTTTTGTAAATGTCTTGGCCATATGGCCCCATCTCTTCAGCTTTGTAGCTTTACGATATTCAAATGCTCTTCCCATTTTTTATTTTATTTTTTCGTTATTACGTTATATCGGTATATCGTTATGATGCCGTTATCTGAGCTCTGCGTTGAGCTGTTTCTTCAGGTTGGCAATCAATTTCTGCATGATAGCATCAATCTGCTTGTCGTTCATCGTTTTCTCCGTATCCTGCAGGATGAAGTTCACAGCATACGACTTCTTGCCAGCGGGCAGGTTCTTACCTTCGTATACGTCGAAGAGCTCCACCTTCTTCAGGAGTTTCTTCTCGCTCTGACGGGCAATCTGCTCAATCTGTGCAAACTCTACGCTGTTGTCCACCAGCAGAGCCAGGTCACGACTTACGGCAGGATGCTTAGAGATCTCGGTGAAGGTCACCTCGTTCTTCTTCGTAGCCTTCATCAGCTGGGTCCAGTTGAGCTCAGCGAAGTAGACAGGCTGCTGCAAGTCGAACTTCTTCAAGAGTTTCTTCGAGAGGATACCCATCTCGATGAGCTTCTTGCCTCCACGGTTCTCGATAACGATGCCAGCAGAGAAATCAGGATTCTCAGACTTCTTCTGAACCATCAAGCCCTGCTTCATGCCAATACGACTCAGGATATTCTGCACATAGGCAGCGAGTTCATAGTAGGTGGTGTCCTCATTAGGATGAGCCCAAGAGCCCTCTACGCGCTTACCAGTCACCCAGATACCCATGAAGTTCTCTTCCTTATAGGCCTGCATAGGATTCTCTGGATCCGCTTTCTCAGCGTCGAAGAAGTAGCAGTTACCAAACTCGAAGAACTTCAAGTTGGCATTCTTACGCTTCACGTTGTGCTCGACACTCTCCAAACCACCATAGAGCAAGGTCTGACGCATCACGCCAAGGTCGGAAGACAGCGGGTTCATAATACGAACAACACCGGGGTTTCCGGACTCTCCGGATTCTCCGGGCTTATCATAATATGAAACCTTCGTCAGCGAGTTATTCAGTATTTCGTTGAAGCCAGCACCAACCAACTGCTCTGAAACGAGGTTCTGCAGCTTGTGCTTGCGGTCCTCATCTGCCTTAATAACCAGACTTGACTTCAACTGTGTGGGGATCTCCACGTTGTTATAGCCATAGATGCGCAGGATGTCCTCCACCACGTCGCAGGGGCGAGTCACGTCCACACGATAGGCAGGGATCTCGAGTTTCAAGCCTTCAGCCGTCTCACTGAGCACCTTCATCTCCAGCGTCTCGCAGATGCTCTTGATAGTCTCCACGGGAATATCCTTACCAACGAGGTTATGCACATAGCTGTACTGCAGGTCTACCACAGCGTTCTCCATCTTCTCAGGATAAACGTCGCAGATCTCCATTGACACCTTACCGCCTGCCAACTCCTTGCAGAGCAGAGCAGCCTGCTTCAGTGCATAGATAACGCCATTGGGGTCGATACCACGCTCAAAGCGGAACGAAGCGTCAGTAGAAAGGCCATGACGACGGGCCGACTTACGAATCCATGTAGGATGGAAGTAAGCACTCTCGAGCACCACGTTCTTGGTAGTCTCGTAAGTACCACTACCCTTTCCGCCAAACACGCCAGCGATACACATGGGATCCTCAGCATTGCAGATAGCCAAGTCGCGATCGCTGAGTTTGTGCTCCTCGCCATCGAGTGTGACAAAGGGAGTGCCCTCAGGCATCGTCTTCACCACAATCTGGTGACCCTTCACCATATCGGCATCGAAGGTGTGGAGAGGCTGACCGTAGGCCATCATCACATAGTTAGTGATGTCCACGATGTTATTGATAGGACGCAGACCGATGGTGGTCAACTTGTTCTTCAGCCAGTCGGGTGACTCCTTCACCTCGCAATCCGTGATGCTCACGCAAGCATAGCGCTTGCAGGCCTCAGTATTCTCAATCTTCACCTCGATGGGCAGGTCGTGGTTGTCCACAGCGAAAGCCTCATCAGAAGGGCGATGCAGCGAAGTCTCATAGCCGTTCTGCTTCAACCAGGCATAGAGATCGCGAGCCACGCCCCAGTGCGAGAGAGCATCAGCACGATTGGCAGTGATGTCCACCTCGATGAGCCAGTCGCTCTCCAGGTTGTAGTATTCTGCAGCGGGCGTACCTACCACAGCGTCCTCAGGCAGCACGATGATACCATCATGACTAGTACCAACGCCAATCTCGTCCTCGGCACAGATCATGCCGTTTGACTCGACGCCACGCAACTTTGATTTCTTGATAACAAATTCCTGATCACCGTCGTAGAGCACGCAGCCCAGGTCGGCCACGATAACCTTCTGACCAGCAGCCACATTGGGAGCGCCACACACAATCTGTGAGGGTTCGCCCTTACCCAGGTCCACCGTTGTCACATGCAGGTGATCAGAGTTGGGATGCACTTCGCAAGTGAGCACCTTGCCCACATAGAGTCCTTTCAGTCCACCACGTATGGACTGTACTTCTTCCAGAGCGTCAACTTCGAGTCCCGTAGAGGTCAGTGCATCGCATACCTGCTGCGGCGAAAGGTCGAAATCAACGTATTCTTTCAGCCATTTATAAGAAATATTCATTCCTAAAACAATTGTTTAAATTCGAATTCGGCTGCAAAGGTACTATTTTTTCAGCACCCTTGCAAATAATCGCAAACAAAAATCATCGTTTGCGGTCAGCCAAATACATGCCCATCAGTATTAATACTGAACCTAAGACAAAGAACGGTGTGATTTGTTCTGATAATATCCACCAAGCGAAGACCACCGTAGCGATGGGATTGATATAGACATAATTGGTAGCGACAACGGCCCCCAACTTACGCATAACCCAGGTCCACAACAGGAAGCAGAGCATGGAAGCCACACACCCCAGAAACAGTAGGTTGGTCAGCACCTCTGGTTGAAGCAATACGTGCAGATCGAGCGTTCCTTCCATAAACAAGGGCAATTCCGACTGCCTAATAAGGTAATAAGGTGTCATCGTCAGCAAACCATAGAAGAAGACTTTTCGCGTGATAAACACAGCATCGTATTTGCTGTTTACAGGTATCAGTAACAGCGAATAGAAAGCCCAACACAGGTTGGCTGCCAACGCTAACGCATCACCCGCAGGCGACAGATGGAGCACGAAACGACCATTGAGCACCACCACTGCAACACCAACGACGGCTATCAGCGAGCCCAAGGCTTGCATCTTACGAAGACGTTGCGACTTATAAAACAGGCTGATAAGCAATGCTGCCACCAACGGGCACGAACAGACAATAAGTGAGGTGTTTGTCGTGGTGGTATAGTTTAACGCCTCGTTCTCTGTGAGAAAATAGAGAGAGCCACCCGTGACACCCAGCGCCAGCATTAGTCCCTCGTCTTTCCATGAGTTAGAGAGCCAACGGAAGCGACGTCCCTGACAGAATGAAAAAGCCACGAGCAACACATAAGCTATCAGGAACCTGAACGTAAAAATCTGGGCTGGTGACAGTCCACTGAGCAACAGCAGTTTTGTAAAAACAAACGTACTGCCCCAGATAACTACTGTCACCAGCGCTACCAGATGATATAAGAAATTACTCTCTGTTTTTCCCGCCATTACTTGATCTCGATGTCGCGCTTGACATTATTACGGATCTTGGTGAGATAACCTTTCATACCCTCAGCATCCTTTTGATCGATAATCTCGAGGAGCTCCTTGAGCTCAGAACGAATCTGCGATACCTGATCATGAGTATAGGGGTTGAAGAGGATTTCCTGAAGGAGGTAGTCATCCTCATTAAGAACTCCCTTAGCTATTCGCATATGTCGCTTGAAGGTAGTACCAGGTGCATCCTGATGCTTCATCACAGCAGCAAAAACGAAGGTAGAGACGAAAGGAATACTCAACGAGTAAGCCACCGTTTTATCGTGTTCCTCGAAGGAATACTCGTAGATGTTCAGTCCCAACTTCTGATAGAGGTCCTTGAAGAAAATACGTCCCATATAATCGCCCTCACTGATAATGATAGCATTCTCCTCAGAGAGTTGCTGCAGGTTGGCAAACGTTGGACCGAACATCGGGTGAGTGCTCACATAGCGCATTCCCGTAGATTCGTAGAATTCCTTCATATCTGTCTTCACAGAAGCGATATCACTGATGATACACTCCTTGGGGAGATAGGGAATAACTTCCTTAAACACGGGAATAGTGTATTTCAACGTCACTGCGTTAATCAGCAACTCTGGCTCAAAGGCCTTTATTTCCTCGAAAGTAGTAAAACGCTGGCAGTTGTAAGTGAATCGCATGCGTTTAGCATCACGTTCAAATACAGCCACCTCGTGATCAAAGCTCAGCAGGTCGATGAAGAACGAGCCCATCTTTCCTGCTCCAAGTACTAATATTTTCATTGGTTCTTTAAGTTCCAATTCTTACTTATTAATAATCTCAATCTGTTGACGAACACTCTCTTCGTGAATACTCTCGAAGACATGAGCAACGAAGTCGGGCGACATACCACAGAGTGAACCCTGAGCACCACGTTTTGACAGAATCTCATTATAGCGAGAAGTCTGAAGAACAGTCATATTATGTTCCTTCTTGTACTGACCAATCTCACGACATACACGCATGCGCTTGGTCAGGATATCCATAATCTGATTGTCGAGTTCGTCAATCTGCTTACGCAACTGCTGAATACCCTCTGTCGTAGTATGCTCATCGCGAATGACCAGCAGAGAAAGGATGTAATCCAGCACATCAGGAGTCACCTGCTGCTTAGCATCGCTCCAAGCCTTATCTGGGTCACAGTGGCTTTCGATAATAAGTCCATCGAAGCCCAAATCCATCGCCTGCTGACACAGGGGAGCAATCAGTTCACGACGTCCGCCGATATGACTTGGGTCACTGATAATAGGCAACTCAGGTATACGACGATGAAGCTCAATAGGAATCTGCCACATAGGCGTATTACGATAGATTTTATTATCGTATGAAGAGAAACCACGATGGATAGCACCCAAACGCTTAACACCAGCGCCATTGATACGCTCTAAGGCACCAATCCAGAGTTCCAAATCGGGGTTTACCGGATTCTTGACGAAAACGGGGATATCAACACCCTTTAGTGAGTCAGCCAAAGCCTGCATAGCAAAGGGGTTTGCCGATGTACGGGCGCCCACCCAGAGAATATCAATACCATATTTCAATGCCAACTCAACATGCTCGGGGGTAGCAACCTCTGTAGATACGAGCATCTTGGTCTCTTCTTTTACTTGTTTCAGCCACTGCAGGGCTGGTTCTCCATGACCCTCGAAACCACCAGGTTTAGTACGTGGTTTCCACACACCGGCACGGAAGTTGTGGCAGCCTTTCATGGCCAATTGCTTGGCAGTGGTCATTACTTGCTCTTCAGTTTCAGCAGAGCACGGGCCAGCAATCACGAACGGACGTTCATTGTCGCTAGGCAAATTTAAGGGGGCTAATTCTAAACTCATAATTATATCTTTATTTTTACTATTCTATTTTTTTATAGCCTTGATACGCTCAAGTGCTTCTTTGATTTTCTCCTCCTTGGCACAGAGCGAGATGCGGATATAGCGCTCACCATTCGAGCCGAAGATAAAGCCTGGGGTAATGAAGACACGAGCCTCGTGGAGAACACGTTCCGTCAGGTCTTCTACGTTCTGAATGTCAGCAGGAATCTTTCCCCAGAGGAACATGCCCACCTGATTCTTGTCGTATGTACAACCCAGCACATCCATGATCTTCTCGGCCCACTGGCGACGACGGGCATAGGTCTCGATATTGTATTCACGATGCCAAGCCTCATCATTCTTGTAGGCCTCGGCAGCAGCCAACTGAATGCCACGGAAGGTACCACTCTCGATGTTTGACTGCACCTTCAGGATCCACTGGATAAACTGGGCATTCGAAGCACAGAGGCCCACACGCCAGCCTGGCATATTATGGCTCTTCGACATCGAGTTGAACTCAATGCAGCAGTCCTTGGCACCTGGTACCTGAAGAATGCTCAGATGTTCCTCGCTCAGGATAAAGCTATAGGGATTGTCATTCACCACTACGATGTCATGCTTTTTGGCGAAAGCCACCAGACGCTCGTAGGTTTCCATCTGTGCACGTCCACCTGTCGGCATATTGGGATAGTTTGTCCACATCAGCTTCACCTTACAGAGATCCATCTTCTCCAGTTCGTCAAAATCAGGCTGCCAGCCATTGTCCTCGCGCAAATCGTAGTTAACGATTTTTGCACCCAGAATCTTCGAGAGAGAAGTATAGGTAGGATAACCGGGATTGGGCACCAAAACTTCGTCTCCAGGATTCACAAAAGCCAACGTCACATGCAGAATACCCTCCTTAGAGCCTATCAATGGAAGCACCTCTGTCTTAGAGTCGAGGTCAACATTGTACCAGCGCTTGTAAAAGTTAGCCATTGCTTCGCGAAGTTCAGGCGTACCCTGTGTGGGCTGATAGCCGTGAGCATTCGGTTGACGAGCTACCTCACAAAGTTTGTTGATAGTCTGTTCTGATGGAGGCATATCAGGACTGCCGATGGCAAGGGAGATGATGTCCTTACCCTCTGAATTGAGTTGTGCTACCTCTTTCAGTTTTCTACTGAAGTAATATTCCTGGACTAAACTTAGTCTGTCTGCTGGTTGTATCATTGTCAATTCTCAATTTTCAATTCTCAATTATTAAACCTCCTTATATTCTCCTAATATCTTTAAGTCACGGGTTAACGGGATAATGGCATCCACGGCCTGACGATAACGTGTCAAATCGTTATAAGTCACATCGACATAGAACAGATATTCCCATTCACGACCGATGATGGGCAGTGACTGAATCTTTGTCAGATTAATCTTGTAGAACGACAATATAGCGAGAACAGCCGAGAGTGAGCCCTCTTCATGAGGCAGAGCAAAGACTATACTCGACTTATTTGTCTCGACCAACGGACGCAACATATCAGCCTTCTGAGGAGCTGAGCATACAAGGAAGCGCGTGTAATTGTGCTTATTATCCTCGATACCGTCTTCCAGCACTTTCAAGCCATAAAGTCGTGCTGCCTCAGCATGACAGATGGCTGCCCATCCCTTATGCTGTCCCTCGGCAATCATCTTGGCCGAACCTGCCGTATCATCGCCTTCCACAATACGCAGGTTGGGATGATGTTCCAAGTAGTGACGGGTCTGCATCAGTGCCACTGGGTGAGAATGCACCTCAGTAATTGTATCCCAATCATCCTCTGGCAAGCAACAGATGCAGTGAGTGATATGAAGTTTATGTTCACCCACAACAGTCGTATCGCTATCACGCAACAACTCGTAATTGTGCAGCAAACTACCGGCAATAGTATTCTCGATGGCTGCCATACCGATAATGGTAGGATCTTTGCGGATACTCTCATAGACCTGCTCGAAGGTATTGCAACAGATCAGTTGCAACTGTTCTCCCTCGAAATACTGATGGGCAGCGATATCGTGGAACGACCCGATTTCTCCTTGTATTGCTATTCTTTTCATCTTAATATATTACTTATCACTTTTCACTTAATATTAAGCCCCACTTTCACTCTTCGTGAAGCGGGGCCTTATTTAATTTTTCAATTCTTCAATCCTTTAATTTTACATACGACTACCCGCTTCACAATTGCTTGTAAAGTAATAATAAAAGTAGAAGTATGCATTAAATTTCGTCATTTTCGTTACTATTTGTAATTTTCGGATGCAAAATTATAACAAATCCCTGAAATCACCAAATAAAATCATAGTTTTTTTTTAGATTCCAAACGGATTCATGTTAGAATAGGCACGTTTCACCTGCTGTTCTACCCCTTCGGCAGAATAATCACCATTGACATCGGCCGTCTCGTTAGGATTCAGTTCCAGCACTTTCTGCATATCTTCCTGTGCCCCACCCTTGTCGCCTCGATCAAACTTTATCTGTCCTCTCTCACGATAGGCATCAATCTGGAAGGGGTTCACATCTACCACCTTATTATATATATTAAGAGCATCGTCATCGTTGCCTTTGGCATGAGCTATTCGTGCAGCAGTAAGCAGCACATCCTCTTCAGCTTCAGTGTGCTCCATCAACCAATTGACGTCCTGCTCAGCACCATCCAAATCGCCCATCATCAACAGCGTCTTGGCACGTAGCAGACGGGCATCGCCATGGTTCTCATTCAGTACAATGGCTTTCGTCAATTGAGCGATACCATTAACTAGGTCCCCCTGCCCTAAGTCTGCCTGAGCCATCTGATAATAAGCAGTAGCATTTTCAGGATCCAGAGCCTGAGCCTGTTCTGCCAAAGAATGCATCTGCGCATAGTCTTCAAGCATATATGCAACGTGTGCTGCCTGTATCATAACAGACGAATTATCAGGCTGTTCCCTACTTATCAGCAACAATTCCTCGAGCGATTCCTGTAAACGATTCAGATGCATCAACGTCTGCGACAGATAGTCGTGAATCTCTAAATCATCGTGTACTTTCAAAGCCTCACGGAAACATTTCTCTGCATATTCGAACTGTCCGATGCGCATGGCCTTCACACCATCATATTTCATCAGGTCAAACTGCTTGGCCTCAGCGTCTTTTTTCTCCTCTTCAGGGTTCTGTTCTTCCCCTCCGAAAAACGATTTCCAAAATCCCATATCAATTTAACTTTAAAAATTTGGCTACAAAATTACGAAAAAAGAATTTAAATTCGTAACTTTGCATCGATTTAAATCAAAAACAATGAATATGACTACACTTAACACCCTACTTTTCCTTGGATTGGGCGCACAGGAATTGCTGCTCATCGCCCTGATTGTACTCCTACTCTTCGGAGGTGCGAAGATTCCCGAGCTGATGCGAGGCCTAGGTAAAGGCGTCAAGAGTTTCAAAGAGGGCATGAAGGAAGTTGACGACGAGGTAAAGAAGGATGAAAAATAGCGAGCCCGCTACTTTCTGGCAGCACCTTGACGTGCTCCGATGGGTCATTGTGCGCTCGCTGATTGTTTCAACCATATTCGCCGTAGCCGCTTTCTGCATGAAGGACTGGCTCTTTGCTGTTGTCCTGGCACCACGAACCAGTGATTTCATTACCTTTCAGTGGTTGGGCGTAGAACCTTTCAGCATTCACTTGATGAACACCGGACTCACCGAGCAGTTTATGACCCACATGCGTGTGGCCATCTATGCCGGTTTGCTCTGTGCCGCCCCCTATATCATCTACGAACTCTTTCGTTTCGTATCGCCAGGCCTTTACAAGAACGAACGTCGCGCTGGCTTATGGATAGTAACCTCAGGTTATCTGATGTTCATGCTGGGCACGCTACTCAACTATCTGCTCATCTTTCCGCTCACCGTCCGATTCCTTGGAACCTACCAAGTAAGTGTTGATGTGGACAATATGCTTACCCTGCAATCCTATACCGACACGCTCATCTCCATGAGTCTTGTCATGGGAGTTATCTTTGAGCTCCCCGTCATCTGCGCCATTCTTGGACGCATGGGCATCCTCAACAGCCATCTCATGAGCCGCTACCGCCGCCATGCCATCGTGGTCATTCTCGTCGTTGCAGCAATCATCACTCCTACCACCGATGTTTTTACCCTTCTTGTCGTTTCCCTCCCCATCTGGCTACTCTACGAGTTCAGCATCCTGTTGGTAAGAGTGATGCGACCTGTATACACACCGAATCATATCACTAAAACAGATTAAACATACATTTTTAATAACTAACTAAGCCAAACAAACAACATGAAGTACAATTTACTAAAATTTCTGTTATTAGGCATTTTGACGATGCTTGGTGTGGCGTGGAATTCGGCATCAGCCACAGAATTCCAAGACTTCGAGATTACCAACGAAGACATGTCAGGAGCATTCGACACATCGAAGCTGCCTACTGGAGTCACCTTTACTGGTACGCAGCGAAATGACAATCACGGCTATGGCAATGTAACGATAACAGTGCCTGTTACTGGTAAGGTCACATTCACCATTGGCGGTTGTCAGTATGCCAATCCTGCCACCTGCAAGATTACCAATGCTGCTGGAGAGCTTTTGGCAGAGCCTAATCTGAAGACAAGCACCTGCTATCATCAGGACGGTGCTGCTGTCACCTATGTCTATAAAGGCGAACCAACAACCCTGACATTCTCAAACATCGCCTACCTGCCCTACTTCAAGGCAGAGGGTGAGAAACAAAAAGAAAAGATAACCCTTGACAACGAGGCCATTACAGCCACGTTTGCATTTGGCGAGGGTACTGTAGGACAGAAGGCCACATTCTCGAATGCCGACTACTTCCTGTCGAGTAAGGTCGTCGTAGGCAGTAACTGGAGCATCCAGGACTATCAGACCTACGCAGAGGCAACAGAGACTCGTCTGACGCCTACTGCTCAGCATAACGACAACCTGACTGACGACGACGCCGTCTACTTCCTCTTCACGCCAAAACCCGGTTTCACCTTCACACCGACAAAGGTAGGATTCACAGCCAACCGTTTCGGTACCGACAATGGTCTGATAGATGTTTACTGGCTGAACCCTAACGGGACAACGGTAGAACTGGAGAAGTCTATCTCGCCAGAGCGTAACAACTCAGGAAAGAACACCGTCAAGACCTATGACATCACCGGTGCCACAGCAGGCGAAGGCGGATGCGGACTGAAGCTCTTCCTCTATAAGTTACAAGCTGGCAAACAGATTGGTCTTGCCAACATTGTCATCGAGGGTATCCTCAATGGCACCGAGAAGGACGTTCCCGTACTGGCTTCGTTCAAAATCAACGGCAACCAGTATAGCGTTGACGACGTGTTTGGCGAGCAGTATGAAGCCACACTGAAGCTGCCAAAGGCTCAAGCTATGGTTAGCAAGGACAATCCTCTGACCGAGGTTACTGCAACTACCGGTGAGATTGGTGAGATTACATACACGGAAAAGGAAAACGCCTGCACTGTCACTATCCCAATGACAGCCGGTGACACACAGATGGACTACATCCTGAACGTCATCTTCAAACCCGACTACAAACTGGAGTATATTGGCGTTGACGGTAGCGTACTGGCTACACAGGATGTCGAAGAAGATGCCGCCATCGGTGCCTTCGCCTTCGACATTGACAAGGCAACCGCCACCAAGGAGGGTTACAAGGCTCGCGGTTGGTTCAAGACAGCGGTCGTAGGCGAGAAGTTCACCACTGCCGACATCATCACCGCAAACACCAAGCTCTACGCTATCCAGACCGAGATGGAGGTAGCCAGCACCCACAAGAAATACGTCTTCGACTTGACCGACAAGACCTTCTATGCTGAGGATCACGAAGCCTTCAATCCTTCAGGTGACAATTTCTATTGGCACGATGGACAACACGGTTGGGCTTTCTCTGGCAAGAACAAGGTTGACTTGCTTGTCGGCCCCAAGGCTATCATTTCCGTAACACTCTGCCGCTATGGCTCTGCCGACAATATCGTCATCACAGAGAACGAGAAGGAGATTGGTACGCTTCCTGGTGTGAACACGGAGAATACCGATGGCGAAATCGTTGCATTCAACTATGAAGGCCAGGGAGGAACCATTACTCTCAACCTGAGCACTACTGGCGAGATGTACATCCACGGCATTAAGATTGCCAATACCGCCGAGGTGAACTACGAGAATCAGGGCAACTGGTACTTCGTGAAAGCCGGCGATGCAGGCAGTCTGCTCGACGTGCTCGACGTTGTCAACGGCAAGAATGCCAGCAAAGACGCTGAGCGTTCCTTCATCTTCCTGCCCAACGGCACCTACGACCTTGACGCTACCGTCAAGACTGCCATCAGCGGACATAACATCTCGCTGATTGGTGAGTCAATGGACAGCACTATCATCGTAACCACGCCCGACAAGTCTATTGAGGGTCTTGGCAAAGCCGATTTGTTCCAGATTAGCGGTACCAACCTCTACATGCAAGACCTGACGCTGAAGAATGCCCTCGACTACTACAATGCTGGTTCTGCCGGACGTGCTGCCGTCATTCAGGATGCCGGTAACCGTACCATCGGTAAGAACGTACGCATGCTCTCTTATCAGGACACCTACTATAGTTCAAACAACAGCCAGCAGGCTTACTGGGAGACGTGCGACATCCACGGTACCGTGGACTTCATCTGCGGCGGTGGTGACATCCGTTTCCAGAACACGACCATCTCACTGGAGCCTCGCGCCCTCACTGGAAAGGGCGGCCGTACCATCACAGCTCCCACGACATCGACAAAGTTCGGCTATGTCTTCGACGGCTGTAAGGTGGTTGACCTCGCTGAGGGTAAGGGCGACTGGAACCTTGGTCGCACTTGGCAGAACGAGCCTATCTGCGTCTTTATGAACACAACGCTCGACGCCAATGCGAAGAAGACACTCGTCTCTTCACGCTGGACACAGAAAGGTATGAACAACAAGGATCCCAAAGTATTCGGTGAGTACAACACCTTGGACGAGGATGGCAACAACATCACTCCTGCCAGCAATAAGATTACGTCGTTTGGCGGTACCTTTGAAACCATCCTCACTGCTGATCAGGCTGCCGAGTTTGCTTTGGACAAGATGTTCACTGACTGGTATCCCGCCTCAATGACTGAACAGATTGATGCTACCATGCTTCGCCCCGCTTATGCGAATGGAGCTGTCACTTTCGAAGAATTGGATAATGGTATGCGTGGATGCGCTATTTTCAAGAATGGTGAGTTCGTGGCCATCTCCGGAACTGGATTCAACATTGCCATTGATCCTACCGTTGACAAGCTGACTGTACGCGCCATCAACCGTATGGGTGGCTTTGGCCCCGCTGTATTAGTGGCAGGTACGGCAACAAATATCCAGAAGGTGGTCAATGAGAAGACAACCAACGATGTTATCTATAACCTGCAGGGCATCCGTATGAACAAAGTCCAGAAGGGTCTTAACATCATCAACGGCAAGAAAGTTGTCATTTCAGAAGATTAAGTAAAGAAAAACTAACATTTTATAAAAAAACGGGGGACAATTCTTGCTTTCTCCCGTTTTTTTTGTAATTTTTACCCTTTATCGTAAAAATAATTAAGAAAAACATCGTTAATATCGATTAATTTGTTTACATTTGCACCCGCTAGCTAAAAGCTAAAACAAATTTCAAACTATTAATATTAACAACAAACCATTATTATGCCAAAAACATTAAAGAGTATCAGAGCGACGCTTGTTCTTGTCCTCCTACTTATCGTAGGCTCAATACAAGCACAAACCGTGAAGGTCAATGTGAAGGACTCCAGTGGTGAAGCAACCATTGGAGCAAGTGTCAAGGAAAAAGGTACAAACAACGGTACTATTACCGACTTTGACGGTAATGCCACCATCAAGCTTACGAAAAGCACCGTTATTGTCGTTTCATACATCGGTATGAAGACGCAAGAGGTTAACGTGGCAGGCAAAACCAGCGTGAACATTCTACTTGAAGACGATGCCACAACCCTTCAGGACGTGGTGGTTGTAGGTTACGGTACGATGAAGAAGCAGGACCTGACGGGTTCCGTATCATCTATTAACACAGAGCAGTTGAACGCCAAGGGTGCTCCCTCTGTGCTTGGTAACCTTCAGGGTAGCAATCCTGGTGTAAGCATCACCCAGACGTCAGGTCGTGGCGGTAGCTACAACATTGAAATTCGTGGTAGGTCATCTATCAATTCACAAACAACACCTCTCTATGTTGTCGACGGTGTGATGTGTGATGACATCGACTGGCTTAACCCACAGGATATTGAGCGTATCGACATTTTGAAGGATGCATCTTCTACCGCTATCTACGGTTCTCGTGCCACTGCCGGTGTTGTCATGGTAACAACAAAGGGCGGTCTGAGCATCAAGAAGGATCAGAAGCCTACCATCACCTACGACGGCTACTATGGCTGGAGCAAGACGGCTCGTATGCCAGAGTTCATGGATGGTCAGCAGTTCTATAACTTCCGTTTCATGAAGTTCCTGGCCTATGCCGGCAATGGTTCTACTGTGACCAACAGCAACTCTTCTCATCCCGTCTATCAGATTGGCGGCTCTACGCTGGAGCAGTGTCTGCTACGCGAAAGTACCGGTTCTGGTGCTTACCGTATGAAGGAGATGCTTGCCAGCGGCAATACCTATGATTGGCCTGACATGGTGACCCAGAACGGTAGCCAGCAGAACCACTACGTAGCAGTGAATGGTGGCAGCGAGACTGTCAACTACCACTTCGGTATTGGTTATAATGGTGAGGAAGGTATTTATAAAGGTGATAAGTCCGACCGCATTAACTTCAAGGGAAGCGTTGATGCCAGAATCAACAAAGTGCTGAGCGCTGGCTTCAGCTTCAATGCAGCCAGAGTAGAGAACGAATATGCCAACGATGCTGCCATTCAGTCAGCCTACCGCATGAATCCCTACATGATTCCCTACGATGCAAATGGCGCTCTGAACGCAAAGCCCGGCAGCTACCAGGCATTAGGCACTAATTCCAATCAGTTCTCTGACGAGCCCAACCCACTGCTGAAGATGCAGAGCACCAACAAGCAGCGTGAGGCATGGCGTCTGCTCGGTAATGTATATTTGAAGTTCGACATCCTCAAGGGTCTCGATTTCAAGACCACCTTCTCACCTAACTACAATAACTATCGTCTGGGATATTTCGAGGGTTATAAGGACGAGAATGATAACTTCTATGATCCCAGTCTGACAATCAATGGTGCTAACATCACCCACAATCGCAGCTTCTCGTGGACATGGGATAATATCATCAACTACAACACCACGATAGCCGACGATCACAGCATTGGTATCATGTTGCTGTATTCACAGCAGGCTGGCAATACCGAAAAGACCTATTGGGCAGCCAATGGCGTCATGGATGGTACTGACTGGTGGAATATGGGCTCAGCCATCAAGGACGACGGTTCTACCGGCTACGATGCAGACGGTTCATCTACCTCATACACCGAAAACAGCATGACTTCTTACGCTCTGCGTCTGAACTACGGTTACAAGAGCCGTTATCTGCTCACCGCTACCATCCGTCGTGATGGCTGTTCGAAGTTTGCAAAGGACAACCGTTGGGGCACCTTCCCCTCTTTTGCTGCTGCATGGCGCATCACCGAGGAGCCGTTCATGGCAAAGTTTACTGACTGGCTCAGCAATTTGAAGCTGCGTCTCTCGTATGGTGTGACGGGTAACAACACGGGTATTGGCAACTACGATACTCAGCAGACCCTCTCCGACCCCATCTACTATCCTTTCGGAACTTCATACAGTCAGGGCTATACCGCTAAGAAGATTGTCAACAAGGATCTGAAATGGGAGACCTCTACCGAATATAATGCCGGTCTCGACTTCGGTTTCCTGGGTGGCCGCATCAATGGTAGCATCGATGTATACCAGAAGACCTCTAAGGACCTGCTCGCAGAAGTACAGCTTCCTTTGGAATCAGGTGGCGGTAAAATGGTTACCAACATTGGTTCGGTTCGCAACACTGGTGTAGAAATCTCTCTGACCACCGTCAACTTCAAGAATAAGGACTGGCGTTGGGAGACCACCTTCACTTTCGCATCTAACCATAATGAGGTACGCGAGATTAATGGTACAGGCGACCGTGTGCTCAATGGCACCAGCCCCACGGGCAACTATTTCATCGGCTACTCAGCTAACAATGTTTACGCCTACGAATGGGGTGGCATCGTTACCGACCGCTTCATGACAGTACCCGATAACGTAGCAACTCAGAAAGCCGGTCTGACACCTGGTTCTACGATGAGAGAATACGACTACTACTATCAGGTTTACGGTCTGACAGAAGGTCAGCCTTGGATAGTAGACCAGAATGGCGACGGCCAGATTAATCCTGATGACCGCATCGTCACGAGCATGGATCCGAAATGGACTGGCAGCTTCACTTCTAACCTCACTTGGAAGAACTGGGATTTCTCTTTCTCACTCTATGCAAAGGTAGGCTACAAGGTTTATTCTAACTTCCTGACCAGCAACATCCTCGATCTGAGCGACCGTGGCCGTCAGAAGCTGAACATGGACTGGTACATCCCCGCAGGTACTCTGATTGATTGCGACGGCATCAATGCCGACGGTACCTACATCAACCCCGTCTATCAGACGACCACCCATTACGGCGACTATCCTTTCCCCAACAATGGCGGTCTTAGCGGTGGTGTTGGTAAGCAATCTACAGAATGGAACCAGGCCAAGGGTGTTTGCAATGCCTCTTTCCTGAAGGTTAAGAACATCACCTTAGGTTACACCTTCGACAAGAGCCTTATCAACAAAATTGGCTGTCATCACCTGCGCCTCTATGCAACGGTTACCAACCCCTTCGTCTTCACCAGCTACAAGGGCTTCGATCCTGAGTGGGCTAACGCCGGTGTGAAGCAGGATGGTCCTAGCACTATCAACTATCAGGTAGGCGCCAGCATTAAGTTCTAAAGACGGAAGTTAACGAAGTTAAAGAAGTTAAGAAGTTAACGAAGTTAAAGAAGTTAAGAAGTTAACGAAGTTAAAGAAGAAAAGAAAATATGAAAAAGAAAC
>CAZIKA010000002.1:36339-39069 GCA_964539705.1 uncultured Prevotella sp.
AAGAAGTTAAGAAGTTAACGAAGTTAAAGAAGAAAAGAAAATATGAAAAAGAAACTTTATATATCCGTTTTCGCTGCATTATTGACTGGCATGTTCATGACCAGCTGTAGCGACTTTCTGGAAGCAGAAAACAAAACCGCTGGCGGAAAAACAGCAGATGATGTGTTTGGAAAAGACGCCTCGACACTTCTTACCGCAGCTTACAGCAGTCTGAAGTCCTACGGCTTCAACACCGACCTGTTCTCCAGAGGAACCGACCTTTACATCCACACCCGTGGTAAGGCCGTTTCAGACTTCGACACCTATTCTATCAATACCGAGAATAGTACTGTCAGCAGTTTCTACGCCAACCTGTATAAGACCATCAACCTCTCTAATGGTGTGATTTCTTACGCTGGTGCCAACTCCAAGTTAGGCCAGGAAGCCCGCTTCCTTCGCAACTACGGCTACTACCTGCTGACGCAGCATTTCGGTGGTGTGCCCTATATCACAAGTTATGTCAATGATGCCAACAAGAACTATCCACGCACGGCATTGGCAGAGATTTACCAGAGCATGATTACCGATTTGAAAGACCTGTACGACAACTCCAGTCTGGCAGATCAGGATCATACCGGCCGCGCCAGCAAACAGGCTGTGGCAGCTCTGCTCGCCAAGGTTTATCTGGCTGCCGGATGGGATATCGACACATCTCTTGACAATGCTGCTCAGGGTACCTACACCGTCAACAACACCGCTAACTTCACTGAGGCTGCCGCATGGGCTGAGAAGGCTATCAACGGCATCGGCCTCACCATGACGTTCGAGGATAAGTGGTCACCCTTCAACGAGGGCAATGCCGAGGAAATCTTCTCTATCCAGTATGAGCGCAATGGCTACCCCAGCGACATTATTGATGGCGGCCACAGCATGCACGGTAATTTCGGTGGCTATTATGGTGCTTACGATGCCAGCGGCATTAAGGGCTCCAGCTCTGACGACTGCCAGTCACAGAAGAGCATGTACCTCTTTGAGAAGGGCGACACACGCTATGCGGCTACCTACATGACAGTGATGTACAACTCAACACTGGATGCCAGCGGCAAGCCTACCTGGGGCACAGAGGGCTATTATGCCTATTACAACGCTACTGCTGCCGACCTAGCCAACATGCCTATCTGTAAGGCTTACTTCCCCCACTACTACACAGAAGCAGAGGTGGAAGCTTGGATAACGGCACACCAGAGCCAGCTTGTTGTTGACAGCAAGAAGTATGCTAACGGCGACGTACGCATTTCTCTGCTCACCCTGCCTAAGGTAACCACATGGGTATGGGCTGAAGAGAAAGACGGAAGCGGAAACATTACCATCAATAAGACCAAGTCAACGGTTGCCATCACCGACTACAACGCACAGACCAGCAATGGTGTCTGCGTGAAGAAGTTCGACGATGCTGCTGCCGACTTCACCAACAAGGCCAACGACTATCGCGACATCGTGCTGTTCCACGTCAGCGATATGTATCTGGTTGCTGCCGAGGCTTACCTCATGGCAGGCGATGCCCCCAGCGCTCTGGCTAAGGTGAATGCTGTTCGCGGTCGTGCCGGACTGGCAGCCATGAGTGCTTTCAGCGACTACGTTCCCCAGTATTCAACTCCTGCATCGTTCACCGTGACACCGCTGGATGTCATCCTCGATGAGCGTGCACGCGAGCTCTATGCCGAAGGCCACCGCTGGATGGACCTCCGTCGCACCAAGCAGTTGGTACGCTACAACATCCAGTTCAGCGAGTATATCGCTAACGAGGCTGCTATGGCCAACAATGCTGGCGAAATCAAGTGGTACCGTCCTATCCCCGCTAACGAGATTAGTGCCAACACAGCTATTTCTATTGCAGACCAGAATCCTGGATATTAAATAAATGATAAATGATAAATTGAAAGATATGAAAAAGATTATATTTTCCTTCATAGCTGTACTTGCCTTAGGTTGTGGCTTCACATCTTGCGGCAGCGATGACGATGAGAAAATCACCTACGACCAGCCTGCCCAAGTAGCCGCTGTGGGTACCTATACAGGAACATGGACACGCTCGCTCAAAGGTGGGGAAGAGAACGAGACTTTCAGCGGCACTGTAACAATAGCAGCTACAGACCAGACGGGTGTTATCAGCGTGACATTCTCAAGCCCCGATGCCTCGCTCGACAAGACCTCTCTCGCTAATGTGTGGAACTCCGGATACGAGTTTCAGTTCATGAACCAGACCGACGGCAATGGTCTGGGTGCTGCCTTTTCCGGTCGTATCGATGCCGAAGGTTCCTTGACAACCTCGTTCACCATCAATCAGAAGGTGGGTCGTAAGGCTTACGATTACAACTACAGCTTCATCGGCAAGAAATAAACATCATCAGTCGGGTGGGATCTCTTCCCACCTGACTATAACCAAAGACTACATTTCATTTTACAATTAACTTTTAATTCACATTAAAACCTATTAGGATTATGAAAAAAATTTTACTTAGTGCTGTAGCTCTTGTAGCTGCTATGAGCGCAAATGCTCAGGTGTTCCAGATGGATGGAGAAGCTCACAATCTGACTTCTGAACTCTCAGCATCAGCAGTTGCTGCTGGTTATTCATGGGGTGCCATCGATGGTGCTATCACCATTAGCAATGCCTTTGAAACCCAGCACAAGCTGGTGGACTGCAAGAACGACGACTACATCAAGGTCATCATCGACGGTAACGAGATT
>CAZIKA010000003.1:0-35310 GCA_964539705.1 uncultured Prevotella sp.
ATAGCGGCAGCGCATCGAAGACCTTCAGCATCACGAAGAAGGCGCTGACCGTCACCGCCGACAACAAGCAGGTGACCTTCGGTGACGATGCTCCTCAGTACACCGTGAGCTACGATGGTTTCGCTGCTCAGGAGAACAAGGATGTGCTGGGCGGCACACTGGCCTTCGCTTGCGACTATGTGAAGAATACCACCGCTGCCGGTACTTACGACATCACTCCCAGCGGACTGACGTCAAGCAACTATGCCATCACCTTCACCAAGGGTACGCTGACCGTAGGCAAGAAGGCGCTGGAGAACGACTTCATCGCAGCTATCAACGCCCTGATCTACACCAGTGAGGCACTGGAGCCCGCTCCCGTGGTGACCTTCAACGGCATGACGCTGGTAAAGGGCACGGACTATACCGTGAGCTACAGCAACAACGTGAACGTGGGCACCGCCACCGTCACCGTGACGGCTGTAGGCACCAACGCCAAGTATAGCGGCACAGCACAGAAGACATTCGTCATCAATCCCGCTACGCTGACCGGTATGACACTGGCTCAAACAGTGTTTATCTACGACTTCACTGATCCACAACTGCAGACAGCTACAGCGGCAGAGGTGAAGGCCGGCAACCTGATTGTTCCCGCAACCGACTACGACATCACGGACAATACTGCTACCGAACTGGGCAACTACACCGCTAAGGTGACTGGTAAGAACAACTTCACGGGCAGCGTGACTGCTGATTTCGCCATCGTGAAAGAGGAGATGGGCGTAGAGGCAGAAGAGACCGAAAGCGGCAAGGAGGTTGACGACGTGACCATGACGGTAAGCGTAGTGGACCGCGCACAGAAACAGTTGACCCTTGACGTGGTGAATGTGCCCGACGGAAAGGACGTGATAGTGGAGATTCCTGCACAGATCAACGGATGGGATGTGATTGGTATTGCTGACGGTGCTGTCAACAACAATGTGACCGACGTGTATATGCCTAACACCGGCGAGACCGCCATTAACGTGACCGATGCTGCCATGGGACTGGCTACCGTACATGTTGACATCCAGTTGCTCGACAACTACGCTAAGATGTTGCCGACACACGTGGGCAAGAAGAAGGTGGTGAGCGAGGTGACACAGACAGCGAAACGCTTCTGGTCGTTCTCTTGCGGCGTCGATGTGGAACTGCCCGCTGGCGTGACCGCTAACATCGTGAAGGCCAACAGCGACAACCAGGTGACCTCTGAGCCTATCAAGGAGAACGTGGTGAAGGCCAACAACGGCGTGCTGCTGGAAGGTACACAGGGTGTGGAGTATCAGCTCACCGCTCTGCCCGCTACAAGCGTGGGCAACGACTACGCTGGCAACCTGCTGGAGCCTGTCATCGAGAAGAAGCACTATGGCTACGGCCAGGGCTACTACATCCTGAAGGACGGTAAGTTCTACGCCATCGCCAACGATGCTGCCGAGGTTCCGTCGTGCAAGGCTGTGCTGCACATCGCCGGTGCTAACGCACGTGTGATTGACCTCATCTCCTTCGATGAGACAACAGGAATCTCCGGAATCTCCGGAAATACAGGAATCTCCGGAGCATGGTACGACCTGAATGGTCGCAAACTCCAGAGCATCCCGACCAAGAAGGGCGTGTATATCATGAACGGAAAGAAGGTCGTTGTACGTTAAACATTAAACATTAAACATTAAATGATAGAGAATATGAAAAAGATATTTTCAATAATTGCGCTGGCAATGCTGACACTGGTCGTTGCCACAAGCTGCAAGGACGATGACGTCTATCCTGCAAAGCTGTATATCTACGGTGAGGGGATAGAGAATGGAGAGGTGAACCTGAAGGCACAGGAGACGGTGCAGATACAACTCTCGTACTTCCCCGATCATGTCTTCAAAGATGGTATCGAGTACAGCAGTTCCAACGCGAACGTGGCTACCGTAGATGAGAACGGTCTGGTAAGGGGTATTGACACCGGTACTGCCACCATCCTCGTAAAGTGTACCCAGATGCCAAAGAGATACGTAAGCATACCAGAGCATACTTATGCCACGGCTACGCTTGAGGTTCATGTCACCGGAAGCACACTGCAACTGCAGGGCGGAGAGGTGTCGCAGGATGAAGCCGAAGCACGACAGGCGGAATGGTAAACATGTGAAAACATTAATTCAAAAGGAGGATGTGTCATAATAGGCACATCCTCTTTTATCTTCTGCCTCCGCCGAAGCCTCCGCCACCTCGGCCTCCGCCCCAGCCACCACGGTTGCCTCGGCCTCCGCCTTCGCCATCAAAGCCTCCTCGGCGACCTTCGCCGCCTTCCCATCCGCTACCGTTACGACCGCCGAAGAAGTTCAGGCGATAGCTGACGTGGAGCATGGCATAAGAGGTGATAGCATTGACTTCCTGGTCGCGCCAGCCATTGGCGTTGATGGTACGACTGAAGTTCGACTGTTCGTTGAGAATGTCGTACCACTGGAGCATCACGGTGAGTTTCTTTCCCTTGAGGAAACTCTGCGAGAGCTGGGCATTCCACAGCAGCTCGTTGGTGTTGAGCGTCGCATCGCTATAGCCGCGCTTGCTGTACATGTGCATGTCGGTAGAGAGGTTGGTACCCCAGGGGAAGGTGATCTTCGTGTTGCCACCGTAGTTGAAGTTCCACGTTTCCAGATTACGTGAGGCCTGCAGTCGGTTCTCCGTGCGGGCGTAGGTGGTGCGACAGTTGACAGAGACGCTGAGCCACTTGTTGCGGAAACTGAGCGAGAGCGATGGCTCCAGATTATAGCTATGGGTGACGTTGCGGTCGGGTACTGCCGTTCGCTCCAGGTTGACATAGCTGACCTGATGACGATAGCTGGCGTTGAGGCCTCCGCTGATGTCCCAACGGTTCAGGGTGTCGAGTCCTATATAGAACGAGGCTCCGCCGTTGGTGCTCCAGTTGCCGTCGTAGTTGTCTGGACGCGAGATGCGGCGACCGGTATTCTCCTCGTAGGTCACGATATTGCCGATAGAGTTAGTGGTACGCGAAAAGCTGCCGTTGGCACTGAAGCTCCAGTTGCGCTGGTTCTTGGGCACCATGAAACCCAGACTATCCTCCACCAGCGTGGGTTTACGCTGCATCTGGAAGTTGGTGCTGAGGTTGGTGGTGAACGAAGGCTTCAGGCCTGGGTTACCCATGGTGACAGAGAGCGGGTTGGTGTCGTCGTAGATATCGAGCAACTGGGTGATGTTTGGTTGCTGGGTCTGTCCGCGGAACTGCACCTGCAGGTTGGTGTACTGATCGAAACGATAGCGCAGATTGAGGGTGGGGGAAAGGTTGACAACGGTACGCACGGTGTCAACAGGCTTTCCCAGATACTGCTGGATATAATGGGAGCGCTGAGGCTGGATGTTAAGACCTACGTTCATATTATATTTCTCGCGCGAGAAACGTAGCTGCACATCAGCATTATGTCCATACTCCGAACGCTCGGAATAGCGACTCAGCGAGGTAGAGAGAAGGCTTTCATAGTCATCGGGCAGGAAGCCGAAGTCGCGATAGTCCTCAAGGGCTCGGTTGAACTCATCCTCGCTGATACCCAGAAGGTCGTAGGTCTTGGGATCGTTCTTCTGATAGCTGTAGTTGAAGCGGTAGTTCAGTTGCAGGAAGATGCCCTCCTGTCCCACCATACGACGGCCGCGGTTGCCGAAGGGTCCGCGCTGGCGCTGCTGTTGCACGGTGTCCTCAGGCGTCTCCTTCTTCTTGAACATATAGATGGGCTCGGTATAGGTGGTGCCAAGTGAGAAGCCGTAGCTCTTGCTCTCAGAGGTGGTATATCGGTTGGTCTGATAGGTAGAGTCCTGATCAGTCTGATACTTTTTCTTTGTGAGCCAGAGGTGTACGCCCGACAGGTTGGCATTTTGGCTGTTGCCATCGCGGTAGTTGACATTTCCGCTGATAGCCACGTTGCGTCCCTTGCTGTTCAGTCGGCGGTAAATCTGCACTTGTGCGCTCAGGTCTTTGTTCTCGCTGTAGCTCAGCGACTTGTTCTTACGACTGTTTACCACCAGACTGTCTTTGCTCAATTCCTTCAGTCCGTCTTCGCTCAGCGGGTTGAGGACGTGTTCGAAGGGGTCGACGTTGAACGATGCAGAGTTGGACTCGTTCTGGTTGTCGCTGGTTGAGAAGCTGACGTTGGGGCGGAAGTTCAGGGTGGTCACCGTGTCGATTTTCCACTCCAGGTTCATGTTGCCCGTCCACGAGTTATTGCGTCCGTAGCTCTGGCTGATGCTGTTGGAGAAGGCACCGCCTCGGGTGTTGACGAAGTTCTCGGAGCCTGTACGGTTCCAGTTGTCGGTGTTGCCGTGATTCCACGTCACGCGTCCGCTGAGCTTCAGGTCTTTGTCGTTCTCGTAGCTGATATCGAGTGCGCCCGTCTTGGTGTGGCGCTGTCCGTTGTTGTTGCCTCGTCCTCTTCCGCCACGTCCAGAGAAGTTTCGGTCGTTCACGTTGTTGGCATTACCCATGAAGGTATAGCGCATAGCACCAAAGGGCTTCATGGCGGTGAGTCGGATACCATAGCGTTTGTCGGTTCCGTAGCCGATGTCGGGGTTCGCCTGGATGCCGTTTCGTGCGCTGCGCTTGGTGACGAACTCCAGCACGAAGTCGTCGTTGCCGTCGTCCACACCAGTCATGCGGCTCAGGTCGCTCTTCTCGTCATAGGCCTTCACCTTGTCGATGACGTAGGAGGGCAGGTTCTTCATCACAGCGTCGTTGTTGCCTGTCATGAAGTCGCGCCCGTCGAGCTTGAACTTCTTCACGTTCTTGCCGTTGATGCTGATCTTTCCGTCGTCATCAATCTTGGCGCCTGGGAGCACCTCTACCAATGCCTCGATGACCGAGCCCTCAGGCACGCGGAAAGCATCAGCGTTATAGACCACCGTGTCGTCCTTGATCATCATCTTGGGAATGTTGGCAGTCACCACCGCCTCATTGATCAATACGGCGTTGGGCTCCATTGCGATATTGCCAAGGGTGAGCGCTTGGTTGCGCGTCTTAGTAATGTTTCGCTTCTGTTCCAGATAACCCAGAAACGAGACCTTCAGTACATAGTTGCCCGCACTGACGCTATTAAACGCGAAGGCACCACGTTCGTTGGAGATAGTGCCTCCTACAAACGTGGTGTCTTTCTGGTTTCTGATTCTATAGAGTTGTACGGTGGCCTTTGGCAGGGCCTCCTTGTTTTCCTTGTCAATAATACGTCCTGATACGCTTTCTCGCTGGGCGCTGGCATTGAGCACGCACAGGAGGAGGACTGTCAGCAGGACTTGAAATCGCAGATTCATCTAGTCAAGTTTAGTTATTGTTTACTGCTTTGACGAAACTGCGATTCAAAGGTTTAATGACTAGAAGCCTCTTGTTACGAAAATATAACCTGCTGATGTCTCTACACGGCGAATCAGCTCCATGCAGTGCTCGTATTTCTCCGTCAGCTTGTCAATGACAATCTTTGTCTGATAGTCAGGCCTTGAGGGGAACTCGTCATCGATAGTCTCGTGGATAAGTGACAGACGGGTGTACTCGTTGTCCTCCTGCAAGAAGCTGTTTACGGAAGCAGGTACCTGATTGATATCATCAGCGGTGATGATGGTGCCGTTGCTTAGCGTAATAGACTTGATGTTGATCTTCACCTCATGGCTGCTCCAGTAGTCGTCGCCATAGGCATACTCGTTGGTGAGATAATTGACATTGTCTGCTGAACTCATCTCCTTCATCTGTTCCAGATTGTAGTGCAACGTGATGTCGTTCCAGAACCTTGGGAACACAACATCAGCCTCGCAGTCGGCCACCTTACCCGGGTTGTTGATGATATAATACCATGCTGGGTGATAGGAGCCTGGAGAGCCGTAGAACATATTATGAGTTGTAATGGTGATGTACTTCTCGATAGCGTGTTCGTCGATGAACTTTGTCCATACCTCCTTCACGGAGTCAACGCGGGCGTTCATCGGCGTCATCATCTTCTCGTCGTACTCACCATCGGCCTGCTGCTTGATCTCATCGCAATAGACCTCGCTGCTGTAGCTGTTGTAGAACTCACGGAAATCGTTGTAGGTGATGTCCTCGTACTTGGTTTTATCTTCTTCAGAAGTGATATAGTCGCGCAGGCGTGATACCTCACTATAGAACTGACTGAACGAAGGGTCTTTCTCTGTCTGTGACATCACGGTAGAGTTGTCGAGGGGCTCCATGATAGACTTGTTGAGCACAAACATATTGGCAATGGCCTGTACAATGAATACGATGGCAATGACAGCCACCAGTGCAATGCCGCCAAACAGGATGCCTTTCTTTGCCTTCGGGCTAAGTGGCTTCATCTCGAATGCTGGCTCTTCCTCTGATTCGTTGGGCGTGTTCTGGGTGAACGCACGCTTCGAGCAGTAGGGACAGTCGGTCATCGAGGCTGGTATCAGGTGATTACACTGCCCACATCGCCTGACGGGTTTTAAATCTATAATCGTCATACCAATGTCTTTTTTAATTAATGGTAATACGCTTCCTCTTTATGCCTCTTCTTCCGGTTCGGCCTCTTCTGCAACAGCTGGCGCTGGCTTGTCGGTCATCGTAGCAGCTCGCAGGATGTCGCCCATGTCGCGTGCGTCGTTGGCAATCTGAGCCACCAGTCTGATGCTCTCAGCAATGAAGCGGAAAATCAATACAATGAGGAAACCGATAATGATAGAGATGATCGTGTAGATAATCAATGTGACGAGGCCAATGATGATGAGCAGGAAGTAATTGTCGCTGCCTCCCATACCCATAGCATTGGCGCCAGTGAATACCGTAAACAGGTATACGAGCAAGGATAACACAGGACCTACCACTGCTACGTTGATGCCCCATATCTCACCTGCGTTTTGAATCAGGTTTGAATACAGGGGAATAGCCACTACCTGATCGCCAACCTTCACGATATGGTCTATCTTCTTGCAACGGCTCTGCCAGAACAGGAAGTTTGCATAGGCCACGCCCAACACAGTCACGAAGAACAGGATGCAGAATACTACGGCAACGAACTTTGTCCATCCCTCGGCGTACTTCAGCATACCAGAATCAAACAACTGGTAAATAAAGAATAGTACAACAAGTGGTAGAACGAATGCCAGGATTGAAAATAGCTTGTAAATCCATTTCATCGGGATGATGAAGAACTTTCCGTTGTCAATCAAAGACAAAATTTTACTTAAATAGACATTAATAATTCCCATAGTTTTAAGTTTTAAGTTAATAGATTTGAGTTATAAAACTATGCAAAAGTAAGAAAAAAAGTTAAAAGAACCAAATAAATAAGTAGTTTTTTTACTCTTTGTTCAATTTGTCTAGTTGCTTTTTGAGTTCTTTCTGCCAAATCTGATAGCCAGCCTCGGTGATATGAAGGCCGTCGTGGCTTAGTTCCTCGCGAAGTGTGTTGCTGTTAGGGTAGGTCATCAGGTGGAACAAGTCAACGAAAGGGATACCCTTCGACTCGCAATAGGCGCGGATATACATGTTGGCTACGGGGATGTCGTCGGTGCGACCTGCCAGAGTGCGCCAGCGTCCGTTGCTCTCGTTGATAGGTAATAGGCTCTCTACGAAGAGACGGGTGCGGGGCGACTGTGTGCGGATGCTGTCGATAAGGCTGATGACGCGGTTGGCTACATTAATGGCGGGGTTGTCGTTCACCATATCGTTGATGCCTGCCATGAGGAAGATGACCTTGGGGTGATGGGGCGTAATCTGACAGAGACGTTCGGTCATACCTACGGTATTGTCGCCTATGATGCCGCGGTTTACCACCTCATCATAACCCAGTCGCTCAGCCCAGTTCTTGCCATTCTCCGTCAGACTGTTACCCAGCATCACGATGCTGTTCTCGTTGATGCCGCCCTCATGCTCAAACTGCGCCACACGCTTGTTGTAGTGGGACGTAGAGCGATAGTCCACATGCTGTGCCTTGGCCTGCAGAACACAGAGACAGAGGCTTATTGCTGCTATCATAGGGATGAACTTCATGTATCTCTTTTTATTCGCACTACAAAGATACGTCCAAAAAATGAATAGCGGAAACTTTTTGAGGCTTTTTTTATGCTGACGGGCAAAAAAATCCGATCGCAGGTTCGTGGCCTGCAACCGGATTGTATTGGATTCATTGTCGAGGCATTTATTGCCTACTCATGCGTCTTAGTACTTTCTGATAATAACGGTTAGTAGCGCGGATACTATATTTGGGGCCGCCGTTCCACATACGAATGGCTTTCTCAATGCTGTTCGCAGTGTTGTACTTCGACTGAATCAGAAGGAACATCTCTTTCGACTTGACCAAATCGTATCTGTCGGTCAAAGTGTAGCGCAGTTGGCTGCCGCGTGATTTTAAAATGTAATTACATTCACGAACCACTATTGGCGTAATCTGCATGGGGCCTACCGAGTTCCCACTCACGGCCTTTTGATTTCCTTCGCTCTCTACCAGAATGATGGCCTCTATCACAGATGACCAGTCAAACTGCTCTGAGTTCGTCGTATTTTTGGCTGCCCCAGCACTGAGGGGCATCAGGGTTAGAATCGACAAGCTCAGACAAAATAGCTTCACTAATCTTTTCATATACTCTATGATTTAGGGGCTTTGCCAAGGCCCTCGTTTCTATGCTTCCTTATACCCAATCTCATCACGAGATTTTTGGGGGTTAGATTTTAATTCTGGGACAAAGGTAAAGATAAAAGTTTACATTTCAAAGGAAAAATTGTTAAAATTTTTATGACAAGAGTACTTTCTTGATATGTCTCAATGGGTGTTTTCTGTATACTGATAAGCCCTTTTTGCCGTTCCTCATGCGCTGGAATGCTTGTCTACGCTATGTCTACAACGGTGATGCCGGCACCGCCGAATTGCACGTGTTCATCGCGGAAGGATGATACGTTGGGAATGGTCTTTAAATACTGTCGTATAAGCTGTCTGAGGATGCCGTTTCCTGTGCCGTGAAGGATGCGTACGCGCGACATTCCCACAAGGATGGCGTCGTCGATGAAATAGGTCACGGCATTCACGGCTTCGTCGCCTCGCATACCTCTTACGTCGAGGTCTTGGTGGAAGTTCAGCTTGCGCGAGTCGATGGCCTGGCGCGTCTCGTTCGACAGGTTGCCGTAAGCACCCACAATCTGCGTGTTGCGCTCCTCGGTCTTGCTCAGCGCCTTTACTTCCTTAGCTGGCTCCAGTCGCTCCAGTCGCATCTTGGTGCGCATATCACCAAAGATAACGGTGGCCTGTTTGCCGTCAATCTTTTCTATCTTACCAATCGAGGTGAGGCCCTTTATGCGGACGGTGGAACCCACTTGTATTGGAGGAGCGAGGAGTGAGGAACGAGGAGCGAGATTACTTCCAGTCTCCGAGCTATCCTCCTTACTCGTTCCTCCCTCCTCCTTCCTCGATAATTTCTCCTGTTTCCTTTTCTCCTTACGCTCTTTGCGTTCCTGTATCTGGCGAATCTTGCGCTCGATGGCTTCGTCGGTGGCTTTGGCGTCGATGTCGGTGACCTCTTGCTTGAAGCTTTCCAGCTCTTCCCTGACGCGTTTCGTGGCCTCCTTCTCGGCCTGTTGCTCACGAATCTCACGGATGGCAGCCTCTATCTTGCGGTTGCTCTCGCGAAGCAGTTCCTCGGCCTGCTCCTTCGCACGACGCAGAATCTGCTTGCGTTCCTGCTCTATCTCCTCGATGCTGCTCTCGTAGTGGGCAATGCGACCCTCCAGGTTCTTCTCGTGTTGGTGGATGGTTTGGCGCTTGCCTTCCCAGTAACGCTTGTCGCGCACAATGTCCTGCAGGTATTTATCGCTCTGGATATACTCTGAGCCTACGATGTCTGAAGCCTCTTTGATGACCTCTTCGGGCAATCCCGTCTTGCGGGCTATCTCGATGGCGAACGAAGAGCCAGGCTGACCGATGGAGAGCTGGAACAGGGCCTGCATCTCGTGACGGTCGTAGAGCATTGCACCGTTGACTACGCCTTCATGGTCGTCGGCAAAATGCTTCAGGTTCTGATAGTGGGTGGTGATGACGCCAAACGTCTTCTTCAGCCAGAACTGCTTCAATACGGCCTCTGCGATAGCACCGCCGATGGTGGGCTCTGTACCGCCACCAAACTCGTCAATTAATAACAAGGTTTGTGCGTTGCAGTTTTTGATCATCTGCTTCATGTTCATCAGATGACTGGAGTAGGTCGAGAGATCGTCCTCGATGCTCTGCTCGTCGCCGATGTCAATCATGATGTTTTCAAAGATACCGCAGGTAGAACGGTCGCCAATGGGTATGGGCAGTCCGCATTGCAGCATATACTGCAACAAACCAACAGTCTTCAGACACACCGACTTACCACCGGCATTAGGACCGGAGATGATGAGAAGCCTGCCGGTTTCTTTCGAGGAACGAGGAACGAGGAGCGAGGAACGAGGAAAGAGGAGCGAGGAACGAGATTGGCTTGTAGACGATCTTTCAGTAGAATTGGTAT
The DNA here is from genome assembly GCA_964539705.1 of uncultured Prevotella sp. GTDB lineage: Bacteria > Bacteroidota > Bacteroidia > Bacteroidales > Bacteroidaceae > Prevotella. The sequence goes on from CAZIKA010000003.1 coordinate 10,510, forward strand.
TCTCCTTCCTCGTTACTCGTTCCTCGTTACTCGACAAAGTTATATCCAGCGGCACCACCTTCTTCTCCTGCTTCTCCAGCGCCAACTGTAGCAGGGGATGCACGGCGCGTATCCAGTCGATATGGGGTTTGTTGATGACTTTTGGCTCAAAGGCCTTTGTCTGCTTGGCCAGTTCACTCTTCGCCTGAATCAGGTCGATGGTAGCCAGGAAACGGTAGGAGTCCAGTATCTCTTTTACGTGGGGACGCACCTCGTCAGTAAAGACGGTGAGGATGCGTATCACCTCGCGGCGCTCCTCGGCCTCCAGCTCACGCACGCGGTTGTTGGCCTCTACCACCTCGGCAGGCTCTATGAAGACGGTCTTTCCTGTGGCACTCTCGTCGTGCACAATACCGTTGATCTTACGCTTCAAACCAGGGGCTACGGGAATCATCAATCGTCCGTCGCGCAGGGTAGGGGCGGCATCCTTGTCCACCAGACCGTCGCGCTGGGCGGCATGAAGGATGGTATAGAGTGTCCGCGAGATGCTGCCCTCGGTCTTCGACAGCTCATGGCGTATGCTGGCCAGCGTCATCGAGGCCCCGTCTTTCACCTTTCCGTATTTGTCCAGAATGGAGTCTATGCGACGGATCATCGCGGGGAAGGTCATGATGTCCGTTGTCAGACGCTGCAGGGCAGGGTAGTCGTAGGTCACTTTTTCATCGTTCTCTGACGCATTTCCTTTATTCAGGTACACCACGATGTTCGTGATGGTCTCCAGCGAACGGCGCAGGTCAAAGACCTCGTTTTCTTCCAAATGGGTATTAGCCAGACGGATACGTGCTATCGACTCACGCATATCAAAGAAGTACTGCATAGGGAAATCGTCGGTCGTCTCCTTCAAACGGCGAAACTCATTGGCCTGCTCCAGCCATTCGTTCACCTCGTCGGCATTCGTCGAAAACTGCATCTCGTCCACCATGTCACGCCCCAGCGAGCTCTGACAGTGACCTTTCAGCAGCGTTCGTATCTCGTCAAAACCTATCTTGTGTTCGTAGTTGTTAGGGTAAATCATGCTGCAAAGGTACTGCTTTTTTTTGAGTTTTTGAGGATTGAGGTTTGATGATTGTTAGTTAAAAATGCTTAATGTATAGCAAATTCTTAATTCTCAATTCTCAATTCTCAATTTTAAGTAGTACCTTTGCACCCGCTTTGAAGCAGTTCGAGCACTGGAGAGATGGTAGAGTGGTCGATTACAGCGGTCTTGAAAACCGCCGTGCTGAGAGGCACCGGGGGTTCGAATCCCTCTCTCTCCGCAAAAGAGCAATCCGCAAGGGTTGCTCTTTTTTGCGTATGCGAACCGGGTTCTCACGTTCTTTCAGTCGCCCTGCTTTGTGAAAGCGTCACATAATTTGGTTATTAACTAGGTAAGTGCGAACCTTGCCTAAAAGACAGTTTTCGCATTGGCGATGTGCACCACCAGATATTCAGAACGGGTGCCGATACGGATTTTGGGCCCCCAGATGCCAAGACCTGAACTGACATAGTATTGTGTGTTGCCGCGGCGATGGTGCCCCCATGACTTTTCGTACAGTATATCCGTTATCCATGATAGCGGCCAAATCTGTCCGCGGTGGGTGTGTCCGCTGAACTGAAAGTCGATGCCAGCCTGCTCTGCCTCTTCAAGATGATAGGGCTGATGGTCCAGCAAAAGTGAATAGTGAATAGTGGAAAGTGAAAAGTGTTGTTGCAGCTGCTGCAAGGTGAGTCGGTGGGGATTGGTCCTGTCGTTGCGGCCGATGATTGCCAATCCTTTGAAGTGGGCCACGGAGTCTTTCAACAGCATGATGCCGGCATCTCTGAAGAAGGCCTCCGCTTTCTCTACATTGCCAAAGTACTCATGATTGCCGAGAACAGCATATATGGGTGCCTTCACGCGCCGGAACTCCTCGGCATAGTTGCCTTCCACCACAGGACGGATGCTTAGATCGATGATATCTCCGCCAAAGAGCACCAAATCGGGTTTCTCGTCGTTGAAAAGGTCTATCCATCGTGCCAACTCCGCCTTACGATTATGATAGCCGAGATGCAAGTCACTCGCCATCACTACGGTCAGTTCCTTCTCCAAGGGCTTATTGGTATAGACGGTTATCTCCTCGCGGTATTTGTGGTGGTACTGGAAACCTCCTATTGCCATGATGACCGCTACGATACCAACGACAGCAAGAAATCCCGCCATGCTGTCCTTAAGATATACTTTCGGCAACAGATGACATAGGGAAGCGATGTCTGCTACGACGAAAACCAGCAGCAGGTAGAGGAATGCTATCAGCCAGGTGTTACCTACTTCGTACACCACTGTCGCAACCCCGATGGGCAAGCGTTCCATGATGAAGAATCCCACAAAAAAGGTAATCGTCCATAACACAAAAACTCCCAGCGCTCCACATTTGTAGCCCCCTGGTACTATACGCCAAAGGTGCCAACCGACATATCCGACTAACAGCAAGACAATTGTCAGAATCGCTATGAAGATGCTTATTCGCATAACTGAATCTTCGTTTGATATAGTTCGTTTCTGCTGCAAAGGTACAAAAAAATCCCTATACTCATGTGAATACAGGGAATCTTTTGTGGTAAAATTTCTTACTGGAAGGGTAGGTACCAGTTGCGCTCGTCTTTCAGGTTGACGGTAGGGCTCTTGAAGGCGAGCTTGTCGGCCAGCCACTGTGAGCCGTAGTTGGCGGTGAACCAGCCTGCATTGTTCTTGTGACGGGCAATGCGGGTGAGGTCGCCGAAACGGGTACCCTCGAAGGCGAGTTCGAGAGCCATCTCGTCACATATCAGGTCTTCTACGGCATTGATGGTGTCGTTGATATTGTTCATACGCACCAGGGAGCCTGCGGCCTCCAGTTCGGCAATCTTCTTGCCAACGATGGCGTCGAGCGTATAGGGCGAGCGCTGCAGGTTGGCATGATAGACGCCACGTGGGTGGATACCGGCGTTGCCGTAGCGTGAGGTGTGGGTGGTGTCTTCTTTATTATTCGAACGTTTTGTGATAACCTCAGTGATGAAGGGGATCTTATCGATGAGCATACGGAACGACTCGGGACGGATATACTGATAGCTTGCCGCTGCCGTTTCCGGCGTTTTGATGACACGTTTTTCCAATCCTACATTGATACCTTCTTTGAGGATGGCGAATGCCACATCAGGATAGCCCCAACGGTTGATGGCCTCGGCCAGTCGCAGATAGACGGTGGCACCACGATAGATGGGGATGTTGGCATTGTTGAACTTGATCATCACATTGAAAGTGGAGTCGTTTTTCGTAGCCGACTGGAAGGTGACATAGCGACGCAGGTCGCCGAGGGGGGCGGTGAGTACGGTGTCGATACCCGACATGGTGCTCTGGCTGTAATAGTACTCCTGTGCATCGGAGAGCTCGCGATAGGCATTGGAAGCCTCTATCTGGCGCTCCAGGAAGTAGCGGTCGGAGGCTGAGGTGCTATAGAAGTCGTAGCCGAAGTAGCGGGGCAGGTCGGTGGTGACGCCACGCAGACGGTTGGAGGCCAGCGGGATATATGTGACGCTGTCCTTAGGACTGCTGAAGGCGAAGATTGAAGACCAGGCACTGCCGGAAGCGCTGAAGGTCATCGTGGTGGGAACCTTGTCCTGAATATAGGTGATGTTGCGCGGATTGACATAGTAGTTGCCCACGGAGAGATTGGTCAGCTTGATATAGTTGAAATAGCTCTGCGCGGCCTTCTCGTATTCGTGGCTCTCAAGGTAGAGGTCGCCCAGTACGAGGTCTACGGGGAGCATGATGTTGCTGGAGTGGATTTTCTTCTCTACGGTGCTACCGCCAGTGCCGCCATTCATGAATCCGGCGCTCACCTCGCCATAGGTAGGTACGGGGGTGCCGCTATAGTGTTTCAGATCAGCCTCGAACTTCGAGAGGATGTTGGTGATGTCAACGCTGTCGCGTACCTGACTGGCTGCGCCGATGGTGATGAGTGGGTCGGTATAGAAGGGTACCTTGCCATATGTCTTCACCAACTGTAGATAGGTCCATGCGCGCACGGCATGAGCCTCGGCAATCTCTGGGATGTTGACATAGCGGCTACCGGTCATCAAGGCTGAGTCCTTGCGGTGGGCAATGAAGTAGTTGCAGTTGTTGATGATGCGATAGTAGAGATAGGCCGAGTCGTACTTGTTGGTCTTCATCTCGTCTAGCTTAAACTGCGCCAGATCCTTCAGCGACACCTCGGTATAGGCGTTGGTGGCTACTAGGTCGCCACGCATCTCGTTGGTGAGCACATACTGGTCGGCCACTTGCTGTACACCTTTCATGATGCCCAGCATATAGAACATGGAGTCGGTCTTCTCGTCCAGCTGAGGGTCGAAGATCTGACGGTTGGACTCGGTCTCGAAGAAATCGGTGCAACTTGTCATCAGCAGTGCTGATGCAAGAATGTAAAAATTAAATAATTTAGAAATTGAAAAAATATTTCGTTTCATAGTTTCCTCGTTTTTACATTATTACATTATTAATTTTTACATTTTACAGGTTGATCTTTAAACCTAGAGTGAAGGTACGACTCAGGGCTACGTTGCCAGCGTCGATGCCCTGATAGAGCACGCCGTTAGCGACGGCAAACTCAGGATCGCTGCCCAGGTAGTGGGTCAGGGTGAGGAGGTTGTTGGCCTCGGCCCATACGGTGAGTCCCTGTAGCCATGAGTATTCCACGGGCACCTTGTAAGTGAGGTTGACGGTCTTCAGACGCAGGTACGAGCCGTCCTCAATCCAGCGGTCGCTGAAGCGTGCGTTGCCCATGGGGTCGCCGTAGCTGATGCGTGGCATACTGGTCTGCTGACCCTCTGCGCGCCAGCGGTTGGTCATCGCAGTGGTCTGGTTGTAGAAGTTGCTGCCACTCTCAAGCAACATACGCTGATAGTTGAAAACATCGTTGCCCAGCGAGTAGTTGAGACCGATGTGCAGGGTGAAGTTCTTCCACGTGACGTTGGCAAAGATATTACCATAGATATCGGGGTTGGGGTCGCCGATGATGGTCTTGTCCTTCTCGTTGATCTCACCATTGCCGTCGAGGTCAACAAACTGCATGTCGCCAGCCTTGAAATACTGAGGCGTGCCAGTATCGTCGCGCATGAAGAGGTAGCCGTCAGGGCTGTCGGTGGTAGGTACGTTGACGCGGGCTGCCTGATCGGTGGCGAAGACGCCATTGGTCTTGTAACCATAGAACACGCCGAGGGGCTGGCCTATGATGGTAGCGATATTATCGGTACCATAGATAGAGCTGGTATAGCCTGTCACCGTCTGTCCGCCTAGGTAGATCTGGTCGTTGTTGGGCAGACTCTTGATCTTGTTGACGTAATGACCTACCGAGGCGCCTACCTCAACGGCGAGGTCGCGCATGACGATGGGCTTGACGGTGACGGTAGCCTCGAAGCCCTGGTTCTCGAGCGAACCACCATTGCTCCAGTAGTTGTTGATGCCGGCGATAGGGTTGTCGAAATGCTTCAGGGTGAGCAGGTTGTTGGTGTGGTGGAGATAATAGTCGAAGTCTACGCCTACACGATGGTTCAGCAGGCTGGCCTTGAAGCCCAGGTTCCACTTGCTGGTCTCCTCCCACGAGATGCTCTCATTGCCTATATTGTTGAGCTGGGCAGCAGTGGTGCGCCACAGGTATTTGCTCACGCCAAACGAGGTGCGTGCAGCGTAGTTGTTGATATCATCGTTGCCGCTGAGATCCCAGCCGCCACGCACCAACAGGTAGTTGACATAGCGGTTCTGGGGGAACCAAGACTCGTTGCTAATAGTCCAACCCAGCTGTACGCTTGGGAAGACGCCCCAACGCACACCGCCCAGCTTCAGGCCGTCGGCCTCTTTGCCGAAGCGGCTGCTGCCTTCCATAGCCAGCGTGAGCTGTGCGAAGTAGCGGTTGCGGTAGTTATAGTCGGCATTGGCATACCAGGTGAGGTTTCGCCACTCGTCATCGGCACCGCTAGCCTCTACATAGTCCATGCTTGCCGAGATGTTTGGCGTTTTGTCGTTACCTGCCGAGGCATACTGTCCCTGAGGCTCGTTGTCGTCGTAGGCAAACGAGGTGATGCGCACGCCTCCGTAGGCATCGAGATAATGCGGGCCGAACTGCTTGGTGAACTGCACGCGGGTGTCGCTGATGATGCTCACCTCTTTCGAGAACATGGACATCGCCATATTTTGTACACGACCGATGCCTTCGATGAGGAACGACGGCATACCGCCCGTAGGACGATAATAGCGCTGCGACACGCGGTCGAGGGTATAGCTGAAGGTTTCAGTGAGCGTCAGGTCCTTGTTGAACTCGAAACGAGGTGCGATGACGGTGTTGAAATGGGTTGTCTCAACACGGTTCTTGTTGATGGCGCTACCGTTTTCGAGCAATGCCGTGGGGTTACCCAGCGACAGGTCGCTACTAAGCGTGGACAGGAAATCGTCGGCTTCCGACAGGGTGGAAGACAGCTGCTTCGTCACATTATTATAGGTGTACGGATGCAGGAATGGCGACTTAATGAGTGCCAGGAACGTGGGCGAAGAGATGGTGCCCGAGGTAAGATCCTGGGGGGCTCCATTGTCAAACACATCGCGGTTGACCTTGGTGTACGACATATCGAAACGAGTGGTGAGTCGTTTGATGATGTTGATATCGGTATTGAAGCGCACGTTCAAACGGTTGAACCCGTTCTTGATGGCTGTGCTCTGTCCGTCGGTATAGCCCAGCGAGAGGTTGTACATACCTACGTTGTCGCCACCCTGCACGTTGATGTTGTAGTTCTGGTTGAGGGCTGTCTGATAGACCTCGTCTTTCCAGTCGGTATCGTTGAGGTATTTACGATAGGGGTATGCATTCTCGTTGGTAGAGAGGAAACGGAAGGTCTGCTCGTTGACGGTGTAATTATGAATGTTGGGGTAGGTGCCCAGCATCTCAGTGGCATATAGCCTGTACTGGCTGGCATTCATCACATCGGGGGTACGAGGCATCAGTGTGACGCCTATGCCGATGTTGGCATCGATGCGCGTTGCCATCGAATGACCGCGTTTTGTCTCGATAAGGATGACACCGTTGCCGCCCTTGGCACCATAGAGTGCCGTAGCGTTCTTCATCACCGTCACCTTCTCGATATCTTCAGGGTTGGTGTTAAGCAGCAGGTTGGTATAGTCGCCATCATGGAGCGACGAGCGGTTTTGCTGCATATCCTGAATGATGCCGTCGATGACGATGAGCGGCTGGGCATTGGCATTCAGCGAGTTGAGACCGCGGATAAACATCGTTGCACCATAGCCAGGGCCACCAGAACGGGTGATGGTACGCATATCGGCACCCAGACGGTCTTCGATGTCCGACTCAACGGTCTGAGCTGTGGTGGTGCGTATCGTGGCTGTAGCGGCTGCCTGTATCGGCGTGGTGTTGTCGAACATAGGCAGGAACTGGTCGGGTAGTAGATAGACCTGTACCTTAGAGCCGCTCTTACCCAGTCCCACCTGCTGACTGAGGTATTGCGGTGCGTGGACATAAAGGGCGGTGACGAAGGTTGGCACCTTGATGACAAACTCACCATTCTCCTCTGTCATGGCGGTGTAGCGCTTATCGTTGAGCGCATTGACCATGATACCAGCCAGAGGCTTCTTGGTGACGGCATCTTCACAGTATCCCCTCACTTCAGTGAACTCTTCCTGTCCAAAAGCGGGCGTGCCGAGGAGCAGGGCTCCCAGCAGAGTTAATGTTAGAATATGATGACTTTTCATGTTTCTTACAATTTTAGAGGGTGATTATTAATAAGTGCCGCGATCATATTTGTAGTCGGGGTGGGCCTTCAGATAATCATCGAGCGCCTTCGGACGCAGGATGATACAGTCGATACGCAACTTGTCGTCCCAAGGCTCATCAGAGGTAACACGGCTGCGAATGCGGATGTAGGGCTTGTAGTCGCCTGCACCATAATAGGCTACGGGGAAGGTGACATTGCCTACATACAGGGTGTCGATGATGCGTGAGTCATTGAAGAACTTATTTCCCAATGATAGATTCTTACGCGAACCGCTTTCTTGCGCGTAGTTGACATCTACCTGCAAGCGGTGTTGAATGGTGTCGGCATTGACACGTGTGATATTGGCAGGTACCGTCACGATGTATATGCAATACTCCGTAGAACGGACGTTAGGCAGATTGAAATAAATGTCGGGGTGGGCACCAGCGTACTCAGGATTAGCAATGAGATAGGAATTGTTGGAGACGTGGCCCTTGACATCGGGATTCTGGGTGCCTGCGGTGATGGTAGGCCGGTCGAAGGTGCAATACAGGGACTTGAGGATGGCGTTGCCTGATTCGGCCTCGATGCGTATCTCTGGGTTCCAAGACGTCCAAGAGCGCATGTTCAGATGGTCGGTCAGCCACACAGCACCATTGCTTTTGTCAATACGTGTGGCTCCTTTGAACAGCTCCTGTGCATCCTCCTTGTAAATCTTCACGTCGTATTCGTTGCTCTTCTTGTGGGTGCTGAGGAGAGAGTCGCACTGAGGCAACTCACCTGTCTGTAGGGTCTTGAGCTTCTTGTTGTCGTAGAGGTTGTTGTTGTAGAACAGATTCTGTACCAGCATACGGTTCACCATAGAGTCCTTGAGCTGTTCAGGGTTACGCAGCGTGACATAATAGGTGGTGTCCTTTTGTCCCGTGGTTGACTGTATCGACTCTAGTACTGAGAACTTCGGGATATAGTTGAAGTACTGACCGATAGTGGCTTTTGCCTCGTTCCATGCTGCGGTAGTGGGCAGTATCATGGTATAACTGCTGTCCTCGCGGTTGATATAAGCATTGTAGAGGCTATAGAGGCTGTTGCCCTCATAGTAAACGGTGTCGATATAGGTCAGCTCACCGTTCTTGGCAGGGCCTGCAATACTCTTACTCTTATCAATCTCGTACTTGTGGTATTTACGGAAATACGTGGCAATAGAGTCAATCTGATGGTTGGCAGTATCGAGCGACTCGTAGATGTTGGGTACGAAGGGGAGCATACCGTCGAGCAGATGAATGGTGCCGTTGCCAGTCGCGATATTAGGCGTCGTGAGATTGATGTCCTGGATGTTGTAGTTGCCATTGCCATTCAGGTACATCACCTTGTTGTTGAGCATAAACACACGCTGGTCGGTCTGTTGTCCAGTAACTAAGGTGTTGGCACGTGAGATGTGGTTTTTTACAAACTCATTGAGCAAGACGGAATCCTTGAGTGTCGACAGCGTAGTGAAGTCGAAACCTGTGGCACCGTTCTTGGGAGCCCAGATGGTAAATGATTGTGCCTCACCCAGTTTCTTGTCGTAGCCCACTTTCTCGAGTAACTGGGCAAACTGCGTCAGCTCACCGTTGCCGTTGATGGTTTCCCATAGGCTTACTTGCTGAGAGGGCAAGAGCGAGGTCTCGGCATCGTAATGGTCGTCCCAATCGCTACAAGCTCCCAGTGCAAGTGCAGCCGCGAGACTGCAACCTGCGCCGAATACTTTATATTTTAAACTCCTCATAGTTATATGTTTTCAGTTTTGTTGGCTTAATACATATCTTCAGCATACATAGCATTGTTGTATACATTGGCTGGGCAGAACTCGATATAGTCCATGTGGAACTCACTATTGTCGAATTTCAGCACGCTCTTGAAGCGAAGCCAGTATTCGCCCTGCTGGAACCTGTCGCGTACCAAGATACGACGCAGGTCCTTAGTGGCATAACGGGCATAGCCATTCTCACCAGAATAGGCCAGCGGGCCGCGCATATAGCCCAGGTTGCGCATATTGGCATCGCTCGTCACACCCTTGTCGCTCGTCAGGTCAGGATCACCGTTGGCTCCATTCTTCTTCAAGGCCACCTGTCCAGTGTAAGGGCAGGGGTTGTCTTCTGTCAGATCTTGTTTGATGGGATATGAGCCAGGCATTACACGCATATCGAGTGGGATGTCGAGAGCCTTCATGTCAATCTGCTTCGATGAGGTGCCGAGATAGAACTGGAGCATACCGCGCTTTTGCTCAGCGGTATATCCGATACGTAACTCATAGGTGCCATCGGGCACTGGCGGCAGACGCATAGCAAAGTCGAACTGCTTGAAGCAGCGGAACTCGTCCTTTTGGTAGTTATACCACGAACTGCCTTGCATGGGGCCGTAGGTCAGACGGGTGGTCTCAGGGCTATACATCACGATATTCTCAAAGAATCCGGAAGGAATGCGTATCTCATCACCAATATCACCAGTCTTTCCACCGTTCCAGGCCTTAATCACACTGCCGTCAACATGGCGGAAACCGTTGGACATCATTTCGCCAAAGAGGGATGCGAAGTCAAAACGCATACGTTCATTAAGTGCACCATTGGGCACGTCCCAGTCGTAAACCAGCACGTCGTTGATGGGGTGGATATAGCCATTGAGTGCCTGTTTGTTGGTGCGCTGAATCTCAATACCCGCTGACTTCTCAAAGCTGATGGGGTTGGGATTATCGGTGCCCAATCGCTCCACCTTATTGGTAAGCGATGAGTTGCTCACCCAGCGGTTGATGCAACGCTTGCTGCTACGCTCTGTGACTTTCAGCAGCGTATAGGGCAACATGGTCTCGTAGTACTCAACACGGGTAGTCTTGGTGTTGGTGTTGTCAGTACCTCCAGACTTAGAATCGTGGTGATAGACCAGCTTGTCGTAGGCAACCTTGCATTTCACGATATGGTAGCGCATGAACATACTGAGGGCATTATTGGGGTTCTTATAGTCCGTGCCTGTGCTCACCTTGATGTTGTTGTTACGGTAGTAGTCGTACCAACCCACACGGGTATCGGGATCTTTTGTGTCTGCGCAATGTTCATATTGCTCGTTAGCATATTGTGCCAACTTTGACCATGAGTCAATACCTTTAGCCTTGAATGCATCATCAGTCTCGGCAAAGATGGTATAGCCCATCTTACATTCCTCTGGCCAGTAAATATCCTCACCGCTGTTCTTCGATTCAAAGTCGGTGCGTACTTGATTGGTCAACGAGTCAATCAAACCAGTCTGTATCAGGGCTTCTGTGAAGATGGTGAAACCAGGTAACTCAGCTAGTTCGCCTGTAACCAGTCTGTTGGAACGGGTGATAACATGACTAATCTCATGAAGGATACCATTCTCCAGATCCACGTCCATCGCATCTGTACGAATCATCGCCTCGCGGTTGAGCACCACAGTAGCCGATGCGGAGTCGAGTGCCGTGTTGATGTCACGTCCCAGCATGGTGGGGATGGTCTTTTCGCCGTTCATATCAATACTACGCCATTCAGTGTTGAGCAAGTGGAACAGGGCGATATCTTTGCACAGGGAGTCGGTAAGTCCCTCTAGACCTGGGGCTGTCATACCGTTGTGCGGGTTGTCGTTCGCCTGTGTCTCATCGTTATAGAGACTGTCGATATACTGTGTGATGGCATCGTTGTCGGGTGCAAAGCAGGTATATGTGCCGTATGCTGACAGTATATTGTCGTAGCCGATACGCGAGAGGATATAGTTGAAACTACTGAACCTGTCGCTTCGGTTGGCCAGATAGTCTTCGATAGTCTCACCTGTAAACGTATACAGGTTCGACTCGTCAATATCCTCCTTGCAGGCATTGAAACTCAGGATACTGATGCAAGCAAATAAGAAAATGCTGATTCGTTTCATATCGTGATACTGTTTTTAGTTCTTGCTAATGGTTTCCTCCTGGTGATATACAGGATTCTGTTTCAGCAGGCTGTTAACCTTTAACTCTCCTTCACGTATAGGCCAGTAGAGATAGGGCTCACTCTTCATCTTGTAGATGACCGCATCACCACCGCCACTGGTGTATTTCCTGGCGATGAGCTTAGGCATTGCCGAGTAGATGGCTGGCCAAGTGTCTGTATCGGCCAGACGCTGGTTGATGTTCACACCAGTCATGTGGCGATAGCTATAGCGTAGCAGGTCGAACCAACGCTTGCCTTCAAAGCAGAGCTCACGTTCACGCTCGTCGAGCACCAGTTGTTCCATGCTAGCCATATTACTATAGTTAGTAAATGAGAGCTTGTCCTTGGCATTCTTCGACAACGATCTGTCGTTGACGGCTTTCACCAAGTCGAATGCTTTCTGCAGCGTTACCGCATCGGTGCTGTCGGCTGCGGTCTCTACCAGTGCCTCTGCTTTCATCAGCAGCAGGTCGGTGAGACGGTAAACAACCCAGTTCTGGCGGAACTCCTTGAACTGTCGAGAGTTGCTCTTGGTGGCACTAGCACCTGTAACAGGGGAAATTACGGATCCCGACTCATCCACCATCTTGCGGATACTCAGTTGTTCTGCCTCCTCACTGTTCGCTCCATAGACATTATTCCAGAAGCGATAGTCATTGGATGAAGAATAAATCGTAGACCCATCATTCTTTACCGACGCAAACAGTGTTGAGGCCATTACCATACTGGTAGTCTGGTGATTACTCTCACTTCCCGACTCGTAATAGTAGTTCTCAAGTGCCGTATTGGAATTATTGGTACCGTTGTACTGCCACTCCAGAATACTCTCGTGGGAGTTCATGTTGTCATTGTTGAAAATCATCGTAAAGGCTTCGTCAGCTTCATATAGGTGCAGACTGTCATCTTCCTCGCCTGTAACAGATGTGGGGTAATTCTCTACATAGTACTTGTCCTTGGCATCAATCACTTTGTCCACTAGGTCGATAACCTGCTGGTAGTCGCTCTTGTTGTGGGTCATAGCAGCACGCCACAGATAAATATCAGCCATCAGGGCATGAACGGCATCGCGGGTGAAATAACCTTTGTCGCGCCAGTCACCGTAGACACCCGTACGCATGATGTAGGGCTCGGCAGCAATCAGGTCGTTTAGGCAGTATTGTAACACCTCGGCAGGGGGAAGCTGTGGCAATAGTTCAATCTGACTATCATCCTCAACAGCCTTTGAACTATAGGGTACATCGCGGAAAGCACGTACCAGATAGAAGTAGCACAGGCTGCGCAAAGCCAGCATCTGCGCTTTCACTACCTGATAGTCTCCTTCTGTGAACTCCGGATCTTCTGCCATCACGGCAGGGGCATGACTCAATACGATATTACAATTGTTGATGACCTTATAGAAGGCTCCCCATGAGTTATAGCGTTGTGAAGGCAAAAGGTTTACACCCTCGATATTGTCGAGAGTATTATCACTATATGCCGAATATTTCACGAGCTCATCAGAACGGAAGGCTCCCCAGATGATGGCTCGCTCCTGAATGTCGTAAGCCAGCATACTCTGATAGGTACCGTCCACCATCTGGTCAACATCGGATTTTGTCTTCCAGAAGTCCTCTGCCACGATACGGTCGGTGGGGTAGATGGTCAGGAAGTCGTTACAGCTTGTAAGTGCTGCAGCAGCTCCGAAACACAGCAGACCGTTGAAAATATATGTTTTGATCTTGGTAATCATAATTCTCAATTTTCAATTATCAATTTTCAATTTCTTAGAATCCCACTTGGATATTCAGTGTTACAGATTTGCTGCGAGGCGTCTGAGAACTGTCATAGGCAATACCCCATGCACCAGGAGAATGCTCAGGATCGGTACCGCTGTATTTGCTCCAGCAGAATAGGTTCTGACCTGATAAGCTGGTAGTCAGTCGGCGCAGTCCCAACGTCTTCAACATCTTCTTGTTGAAGTTGTAAGACAGCTGGATATAGCTCATACGGATAAACGAGGCATCTTCCACGAAGCGGTCGCTGCCCAGGAAGTTGTATCCCTTATCGTACATAGCACGTGGTATGATTGTCACGTCGCCATTCTTACGCCAACGCCAGTTAACAGCAGAACTTTGGTTATAGGCGTTGTACATCTTCTCCAGATTCATCTTGGCAGAATTCACAATCTTGATGCCTTCACGATAGTTGAAACTGGTTTTCAGTGACCAGTCGCCATATTGCAGGTTAAAGCCGAAACCACCGTTGAAGTGCGGGTTCGAGTTGCCTAAGTAAACAATGTCGAGGGCATTGATCTGACCATCATGGTTCACGTCTTCATAGAAGGCATCACCGCCTTGGAATTCATAGGTAGCGCTACCGTCAGAGAAGTTGTACACCTGACGGATGGGCTGTCCCTTAGCATCAAACATCGGGTTGCCGTTCTTGTCGAGTGCGATAGGTGCGGTGTTTCCGTCTTTGATAAACTGGCGCACATAGTCCTCGAAACTCACGCTGCGATCGTTAATCCATCGTCCATCGCTCGTACACTGGTTGGTAAGGTACTCGTAGGTGTACTGATATACCCCCTTGTAGCGCAGACCGTAGATAGAGCCCAGCGGGTTGCCAATCTGTATGCGGTTCAGATATTCATCGCGCTTGCTGGCATCCCAGTCTTTGTTGATACTCTCCAATACGCTCGACTCCATATCCACAATCTCGTTGAAGTTCTGTGAGATATTGAAGTTGGCGCTCAGGCTGAACTTACCAATCTTGACGATTTTGTTCAGGTTCATATTGAACTCCCAACCCTTGTTGGTCATCTCACCTACGTTAGACCAGGGGAGTGAACTGAAACCAGAGGTGGTAGGTATACCAACGTTCTGCATCAGCAGATCCTTTGTGCGCTTGTAATAGTAGTTGAAATCAGCTGTGATACGGTCATCCAAGAAACCAATATCGGCACCCAAGTTATACTGTGTGGTGCGCTCCCATTGTAACTTATTGAGCTGCAGACCTTCCAGATAGGTTACAGGGCGCTTGTTTTGTAGTCCGCCGTACATACCCGAGGAGTTGTACTTCGAGTATTGCAGATACTGCGAGCCAGGCTGCTGTCCTACGATACCCCATGTGGGACGGATTGCCAACATTGACAGGACAGGCTTTGTCCATTTCATGAATGGCTCATCGCCAATAATCCACTTGGCCGACAGACCAGGGAACCAACCCCATTTCTTGTCATCGCCAAACTTCGTGGTACCATCGGCACGCAGAGAGAAATCAAGCACGTAGCGTGACTTGTAAGAGAAGTGACCGCTATAGACCATTGACATAGAACGCCACTGACCGTTGCTGGTGCTCATACTTTCGATATTGGCATCAACGGTAGGCGATGTGGTGCCGTTAGGCGTGTTCTTGTTGACCACCGTCTGGCTGTTGTCATTGCCAGAGGTCATCTCCCATCGTCCCATCATTGTGGCAAACCAATCCTCGTTCTTGAAATGCGGGGTGAAGGTCAGCGTGTGACGAGTCGTGAATGCCAATGAGTTGTAGTCATACTGTGTGTTGCGGTTGTAATCGCTGTCGGTCCATCCTTTCGTTGCCAGTGAGCCAGGCATATATTTCGGCTCGCTCTTCGAGAAGATGTCCATGTAAACCAGACCAGAGTAGTTCAGCTGGGTGTGCTGGTCGTCTTTACTCAACAGGTAGTAGTCCAGACGGAACTCTGGGGAGATACGGTAGGTGTTCTCCTTACGCCAGGCCAGGTTGGCAATGGCTACGGGGTTGCCCAGATTCCTGATGTCTGACAACTGTGCGGAAGATGTTCCAGGCAGAGACGAACCCGCAATGCGGTCACTGCTGAAGCCTGCGCCATTCCATTGGGCTTCCGTAGGGGTAGGGAGCATGATGTAGTATTCGTCTGTATTGTTGCCATTGGCATCCTGGCGGTATACACTCATGTTTGGTGCCATCTTCTGTGCACGCCCCAGAATGTTATCGTCATAGTTGCGATGGTTGGCTGTATAGGTCAGAGGGAACGTGGTGCGGAAGGTGATACGGTCGCTCACGAAATAGTCGAGTGCCAGTTTTGTGGTGAAACGGTCCAACTTCTGCTTGATGATAGTACCATTCTGATGGTCGTAGCCAGCCGATACGCGGAAGTTTGCTTTCTCGCCACCACCAGTGATGGTGAGGAAGTGGTATTGGCTGATGGCTGTCTGCGTCACCTCGTCTACCCAGTCGGTGTTGTTGTTCCAGTTTTCATATTCTGCCCAACGGTTGTTGTAGTTGAGCTCATTGATGTTGGCTGTCGCCGTAGCGCTTTGCGCAGGGTTGTAGTACATCTCTTTCAGCATCATGGTGTAGTCGTCACCATTAAGCAGGTTATAACCCTTGGGCTGCCAGCTTGCCTGTACGCGTAGCGAATAGTCCACACGGGTGGCACCGCGGGCACCACGCTTTGTGCGGATAGAGATAACGCCGTTTGCACCTCGTGAACCCCAGACCGCAGTAGCGGCAGCATCTTTCAGTACTTGGATGTCCTCAATATCCGATGGGTTAACAGAGAGCAGTGATGCGTATGTCTCTTCATTGGCATTTTGGAAGTCGAAGTTCTCGTCCGGGTTGTCGAAGATGTTGCCATCTACTACAATCAGAGGCTCAGCAGAACCGTTGATGGAGGTAACGCCACGCAGACGCATCGATGTACCAGATCCCAGGTTACCTGAGTTGGCTACGATGTCCAAACCGGCAATCTGTCCCTGCAGGGCCTCGTCGGCAGAAGTAAAGGCCAGACCTTCCACTTCGCTCATGTTGAATGTCTGTGCTGCCACAGATACCTCGCGTTGCGGAATGGAAAGACCTCCATTGTTGAACTTCTTCTTAGCCACGACCTGTACTTCCTTCAGAGTGGTCTCGTCTTTCAGAGTAATCACGAATCTAGTCTTCGTGCCAATAGGCAGTATCTGTGTTTTGTATCCTACATATGATACTTTCAGCTTATTCTTTGCATTCTTGACAGTCATCGAGAAGTTACCGTTCATATCCGTCTGTGCATACGAGATATTACGGTTGTTACCATCGATCTCTACGACGTTACACATCATGACAGGGCCGAACGCATCGTTGACAACACCAGAGATGCGCACTTCCTGTGCCAGTGTGATGATGCAGAAATTAAAAAATGCAAATATTAAAATTATCAGTCGTTTCATAATCCTTGCTGTCTTTTAATGTTGGTGATTCTTTAATTTCCTGTATAGCGTTTATATAGAATGGTCTCATACAGACGTCGGAAGTCTGCCAGTCGTTTGCGGGCGCCAGATCCTGTCCACATGGAGTCATAGCGGCCGTTGGCATGTGAGTTAAGTGGACGACTGATCTGATGGATGGCTGCATATGACGAGGTAGCTAGTCTTTTTACAGCATCTGTACCTGTGCCAGAGCTACTGAAGACGTAGTCGCGAGCCATCTTGTTCACTATTTTCGTATCGTCATTGGCATTGATGGTAATCGTCTTTCCTTGACGATCCTTGATGACAAATTTATCATTGCCACCACTGATATTCAGCGTCATGCTCAGGCCCAGTGAGTCAGCGCATGAGGTAGGATAGTCACCGTTGTCAACGGTCTTGTCAGCATATACGGAGTTGTCCTGTAGATGATAGCGAATAAAGCTGTTAATCTCTTCCACCATTGCCAATGCCTTATCGCGGGCGGCTTGTATCTCGTCGCGCATTGCCTGTGTGGTTTCTGCACCACCTTTGATAGCTTGCAGCGTGTCGTTATACTGGTCGTAGAGTGCTTTGATATCGCTCCATTTCGGCAATCCTTGTGTGTAGGCTTCTGCCATTGCGGTGTTATCTGGTGCGTAGACGGTGTAGTTATATGATTTGAAATAGTTCACATTCATATCTATACCACCGCTGATGAAGGGGTGATAAGCAACCGAATTCATCTTACCGCTACCATTGGTCTCCGTCATCTTGTCGCTAGCAAAGCGCAGGATATCATCCATATCGCTATTGTTGCATAGGTCAAGGAACTCTGAGAAAAGCTTAGTGCTATTATACTCAGCATTTTTCAGTACGCTATAGACTGACTCAAATGGAGGTTGAATCACATGGTCTATGGCATATGACTTACCGTTAGCTTGGTTGTAGGTTCTGGTAATCTTTGAAACGGGGCGTGGCGTATAGCCGCTCATTCGGTAGTTTACCTGCTGACCAGCCATCACCAGACTATCGGTAGTAAAGTCGATACAGACAGTACCGCCATGTTTCGTCTTGTAGTATTTGCGTGCTCCCAGTGTCTCACCACTTCCTAACACGATAGTGTGGTAGTTCAGAATGTCAACCAGCAGAGAGGTGAACTCCGTTTGCTTCACTGTGGTAGGTGTTCCACTGATATCGCCTGTTGTGATATCATATTTGTAAGATTCACATTTGATGTATGGCGATTGGCTCAAAGGCGTGAACTTCAGGGCACGTGGATTCTCTGTGTTGAGAGAGATGGGGTCTATGTAGTATTGTTCAAAAGCCGCATCATCGGGGATGAAGAAAGCATAATTGGCGCTCATTGCCAGCAGATAGACATAGAAGTTCTGGTTCAGAGCCAGATCTGTATGCGTCTGTCCGTCATAAACGGCTTCGCGCATCACTCTCATGTCGTCACTCAACTTCACGGGTGCAGCTACGCAGATCAGTGAGGGCGGTGCAAACATGGTGTTCAGCATATAGATAGCACCATTGTTGGCTATCTTGATGTCGTAGGTGTTGTCGCTGTTCTTGTTCAGCACGTCGAGTGTAAGTCCCATAGGATCCATGGCCTCGTCCATCACATTGTTGAACTTAGATGGTACGGAACTCTTGAAAGATGGCTGCATTAGGTTGTTGATAATCGCGCTGACGTTGTCCAAGGGGATAGAGTCGATGTTCTGAGCCAAATTATCCTCTGTATTAGGCATCTTGCCGAACTGGGTGATGAGGAACTCACCCTCTCCGCCAGGCTGGAAGAACTGCCAAAGGGCTTTGTCGGTAGGTACGAACATCGCTGCCATATTCGAGATGGTAGAGCTACCTGCGTTGCCGTCGTTGTATTCATTCCATCCTGGGTCGTACGACAGCGTAGCATTGATGGCGCCAGGATTGTCTTCTGGGGCAGTCTTCAATTCTCCGCCATGTGAGCGATCGCTGACGTAGCGTTTCTCAAAAATGCTATCGATTGTTGCCTCACCATAGACTACGGCGTAGTCGTTGTAGTTCTTGGTCACAGTCTGTGAGAGGTAGGGTATGCTGAAGCGCTCCAGCATACGGCTGAACAGATTGCTCTCTCCACTTGTGCGTATCACCTCAGCCATATTGCCTGGTGGTACTACAACGTCCTGCATCTGGTGGATATATCCGTTCTTACAGGTAATATCCGGGCTGATAATCTTGTTGCGGAACAGATATGCTGTGTTCTGGCTGTCATCGAAGGGAGCACCTGTCAGCACCTCGAAGTCGCTGGGGTTACCGTTTTCTCCTACGATGCTGATGCTGTTGTTGAGCAGATACTCCTTGGTGAAGTGTATCATGTATGGCGTGGTGGCATCAGACACCACATGGATGCCCTTGTCGTAGTATTTCTCCCAGAAGGAGTTGTTGGCAGGCATATCGTCCTTCGTCTGAAGAAATTCCATACCGTCGGTGACACTAGCCGCCGTAGCGTGCTTAATGGCTTGTCCCTGGGTCACGCTGGTAGCATCCTTGCTGACATTCGATAGCATTTCCACCAGTAGGGCATTCTCGAGCATAGAGGTATAGAGTAGCTGTCGCTTCTGTGCACGCGTCAGTTGGTCGTAACTGCTTACTCCCCATGTGTTGTTGGCGAAGAAGCGTTCAAAGGCTTTGTCGTTGGCAGGGAAGATAGTGCGTGAGCCCGTCTTGTTCATGGTCTCTGTCTCGCCCAGGTCATCAATCAGTCTCAGGTAGGTCTTAAAGGTACCTGTGAGCGTCTGCTTGCCAGAGCTTTTCAGCGAACTGGGATCCTGGAGTGTCTGATAGATACTGCCGCCCATCCATGAGGGGTAGTTACCCTCGTCGTCCAGGTCGTAGTCATCAGTACATGCCGTGAATCCCCCATAGATGATGGCCAGCGAGAAGCCCATGAGAGCTTGTCTTAACATACCATTAAATCGGTTGTCCATACATTTAGAGTTATTAGTTGTTTTTTATAGTTATTGCTTGTTGAATATATCTATTGGAGTTTCCTTATATATAATAATAAGGTGTACTCTCGGTAGTTTCTGTCTTAGGGTTGTCTCTCTCTGAGGAGTGACAGGTAATTTAGGATTGTCTGGAGTTCCAGACGATAGTATTTTAATAGGCTGTGTTTCTATAGTAAAGTTGAAAAATCCCTGTGCTCCCCATATAAGGAAGCACAGGGATTATAAGAGTGATAGTTTACTTAATCATAACTTTCAGCGTTTTGCCGTTGCGAACCACGATGTTCAGACCGCGCTTCATCTGGTTGACCTTCACACCAGTGATGGTGTAGATGCCGTCGGCTACCTGCTTCACGGTTTCTACGTTCTGGATGCCAGTGATAGGACCAGTCCAGTCGCCGTCATCGCCCTTAGCGGTGCGAATCAGGGTCCAACCGCCTACAGAGTACCAAGAGCCACCGAATGTCTTCTGGGTCTTGCCTGCAACACCTGCCATTGTACCGATGAGCAGTTCGTGGTTGGTAACTACGATGCCTTCGATAGTCAGAGGCTTCCAGCCGCGACCGTTCTCGTTGTTGGCCATATAGATAGCTTCCTGCTCTGCGGTTGGGGTTCCGTCTAAGTATGCCTGATAAGCTTCTTCCCACATGGGACCCCACTGGTCAGAGGCGACAACCATAGTGTCTGCGCCTTCGTCAGTTTCTGTTGCGTGATAGCTCAGAGGAATCTCAACGAATGTGGTGTCAGCACCTACGCCAGCGAAGATATAAGCACCCTCGGCAGGAGTACGAACGTATGCACCTACGGTATAAGTACCATTGGGCAGACCCTTGATCAGCTGAGTAGCGATGTAGCCTTCCAGACCGCTGCTGTTGTAAGAGTCGAGGTAACGAGTGCCTGAACCGTCGAACCACTGACCAGTAGCAGTGTTGGTATTACCATTACCCTTCTCGAATTCCCAACCAGTCTCTGACTCGATATTCGGATTGGTGATAAATGCAGTAAAGTCGCTGGCATCCTTGTCCTTTTCAAAGATCTCCTGCTTCTTCACGTCGTTCATTGCGTTATTCAGTATCTCTACATAAACATTCACCTGCTCCAAGGTGTTCATCTGCTTTGTCAGGCTCTCCCTCTGTGAAGTTATCAAGCCCTGCAGAATAGCCTTTGAGGCATCAGAAACCTGATTAGCCAGTGTGTCGGCATTCTCACAAACGGGAGCGTAGGTATTGACGTAGTTCTTCAGCAGGTTGACGGTCTCGTCGAACTTGGTGTAGGTAGCTGTGTCACATGCAATCCAAGTCTGTACGTAGTCGTAAGCAAACTGAACAACGGGCTTTGAAGCACCCAGTTCAAAATGTCCTTCTACAGTCTTGCCGTCCAGAACTTCCTTCACCCAAAGCAGGGTCTTTTCTGCAATAACCTCAGCAGTGGGCTCTTCTGGCATGTAATCCACATACTTAGCCTCACTCTTCTCTGCCTCTTCAAGGGCGTTGTTGATCTTCTCGATAGCCAGAGTCTTCTCTTCGTAAGAAGTAGCAGCCTCGAACTTGGCAATCGTGTCGTTGAGGGCCTTCTTATCGCCAGCGAAGTGCATCTTTGCTGCGTAATCCTTAGCCTCACCAACAGTAGCGGCGAGGGTTGCGTTAACTGCATTTTCCAATTCTTCCTGAGTGGCCTTGCCTACGAAGTTGAGCTTGAAGTTGGTTGCGCAGAACCAGCCGGCAGAACCGCTGCCATTACCAGTGCCCTGAGCACCGATAGTCAGCTTACCGTTAACCACGAGAATTTTCTCGTTGGCAGTCATGCTAACGGTCTCCCAAAGGCTCTCGTCCCAACCTGCTACAGTCAGGGTGGCAGCAGATACCTTCTTGTCAGCGATAGTTTTCAGGAATACGTGCTGCTCGTTGATGCAGTCGGTCTGTGTAATCAGGTCAGCCGACAGCGTGTAGTAACCGTTGGGCAGTCCAGTAATGTCCTGAGCCACAGCATAGGTCTCTGTACTGTTATTGAACCATGCGTTCCAGCAGCTACGTCCGCGCTGCCAGTTCAGACGCTGGTCACCACCACCTGCTCCAGCTATATACCAACCATCGCTGTTCAGGTCGGGGCTTGCTTTGTCACCTTCCTTGTAGAGGTCGGTGCCCTCTTCGTCAAACTGCTTGGGGAACTCCCATATACCATCGGTCAGAGTGGGCTCTGCGTCCTCGTTGATGAACCAAGGATTCTTAACGAATACGGTCAGGTCTGCAGGGCTCTCTGGTGTAGCAACGTCAACTTGCGACAGGTAGTAAGCCTTGATGGCTTCTTTAGCCTCTTCTTTGGCACCCATAATTAGAGCGACATAGTCAACCTTGGCATCAAACTTTGACGGATTTAGATACTCGCCCAGTTTAATGTAAGCAGCGTTCAGCGCATCTTTGCCTGGATAATTAGTAGTCTTCAGGATGTTGTCCATCTTTGTCAACATAGCCTGCAGCTCAATAGCTGCTTCAAGAGCCTGCTTGAACTCTTTCATGCGTGCTTCAATCTTCTGAACGGTAGCCTCACTGTCATCTTCGTCGAGCATATCCTCAACTTCGAAAACATATTCGCTGAAATAAGTTGCGAGTGATGCTATGCCGTTGCCCGTAGCTTTACCCGACAGATCATACAGTTCAGATGCAAAAACTTCTGATCTCTCGGCATCGTCAATCTTATAAAGCTTGATACCGTCTACGCAGAGGAAGGGGTTTGAATTAGAACCACCAGATGATTCGAAGCCAAGTTCGATGGTGAATTCAGCTGTAGGAATGAAGTCGATGGCGTGCAGCGTCCATTCAGAGGCGCTGAAACCTATCTCATCTTCCCATACATCGTTACGGCAGGTTACCTTAGAAAGGTTCTTTCCGTTTGTTCCATTGGGGTTGATGTTGATAGACCAGTATTCCAAACGATACTTGGCACATGGCAGGTGTACGGTCTGCTTGTAGATAGCCTTACCACCCCAACCGGCACGCATGTAGACAAAACCGGTGTTGTCGTCGGTGTTGTAGTCCTCTGGCTTTGCAGGTACTGTGATGTAAGTGCTTCCGTCATCGGCTACAGGAATGGCCTCATCTGCCAAAGCATAGGGAAGAGATCCGAAATAAGTCCACTCACAGCCAGGGAAGTCACCGTTGGTCTCCAGCGTCCAACCCTTGATGCGAGCCTTGAAACCATTGGTAGCATCAAGTGTACGACCGTCTGGACGAGTCTTGGGAGTTGCAGGGTTGACGGTAGCATACACGGTGCTGTCAGCTGTCCAAGCCGCAATACTACGGTTGCTCAGCTCCTGAGTGCCTACGATTTCGCCCTTCTTCGTGCCATCGGCATTCCAAGTCAGGTCCTCATCAAATCCCGCATTCTGGATGAGATTAGTTACATCATCCTGTGCGAACGATGTCATCGACACCATCGCACCCATAGCGAAAAGTAATAATTTTCTCATTTTAAATAAAGTTAGTAATACAATAAAAAATAGTTAGTCTCAAATTTGATGATGCAAAAATACGAAACATTTTTCAATTATCAATCATTTTTTGCGGTTTTTTTCCCAAAAAAACAATATTTTCCTATTCAAGTATAAAATTGAACACCATTTTGATGGTAAAAAAAGGGAAATGAGGAGCAGGCAGTTCGAAGGCGAGGAACTGGCAGCTCGAAGGCGACGAACTGGCAGCTCCTCGCCTTCGAGCAGTAAGCACGTTTTTTCAATTATTCTCAGAAAAACTTGCTTATTTCGGAAATAATGCTTATCTTTGCCCCGCTATAACTAAACTAAAAAGGTAATATATTATTATATGATGAAGAAGAGACAGCTACTAACCTTGGCATTCGCAGCCATGATGCTGACGGCTCTGGGAGCCAACGTGAAAGAGACTGTGAGTCAGGTATCGGAGACCATCACCGTGACTGATGATGTGGACTATATCATCAATGGTGATACGCCCTTTACTGACGAGGGACTGGTGGATCTTCAGAACACCACCCACGCCGTGCTGATTATAGAGCGGGTGAAGCCCTCGAAGGTGATTAGCACGTTGCTGGCTGGTCATGTACGAATCAATGGTGCCAAGGCCCAGAACGACGTGAACTGTCAGGTGCGTCTCTATGGCACCCACGGTTCTATGATTCTGCCTTATGCCAGGAATGACAAACCGCTCACCGTCTATAGCGAGCAGAATTTCCAGGGTGACCAGTGCAGCGACTTCGGACTGGAGAACGATGGTGGCTATATGGTGACTCTGACGGATAAGAAACTGAACAACCGCATCCGCTCCTTCCGACTGAAGCGCGGCTATATGGTGACTTTCGCTACGGGCAAGAGCGGTTATGGCTATCAGCGCTGCTTCATTGCCAATAGTGCCGATGTGGAGTTTGCTACCTTGCCCCAGATTCTTGACGGCAAGATTTCCAGCTACCGTATCTTCAAATGGAACACAGCAGGAAAGAAAGGTCTGGCCAGCAGCACCAACGCTACAGCCTGCGACGAACTGAATGTTATCAGTTGCTATGACTGGAACGAGGGACACGAGATGGGACCCGATGTGGAGTGCGTAGCCAACCACCTGTACGAGGACTATCCCTCGTCGTCGGCCTGTGGTAAGGCTACATGGACTTGTCATATGAAGACCAACAACGAACCGCGAAACTCTTCTGATGATAAGCCTCAGACGCTGGAGACGATTCTGGCTAACTGGCAGAACCTGATGCGTACGGGTATGCGTCTTTGCTCGCCCTCTTCATGGGATGGTAGCGACTATACCGATGGCTCGGGCTTCCTGAACTCGTTCTTCCAGGCAATCGATGCTCGCGGCTGGCGTTGCGATATTGCCGACCTGCATTGCTATTGGTTGG
>CAZIKA010000003.1:35410-37666 GCA_964539705.1 uncultured Prevotella sp.
ATCGATGCTCGCGGCTGGCGTTGCGATATTGCCGACCTGCATTGCTATTGGTTGGTGGATACCTTTGATAAACTGGGCACCATGCAGGCTAAATACAAGCGTCCTCTCTGGATTTCCGAATGGATTTGGGGTGCCTCGTGGAACAAGAACGGTGCCTTCGAGAGTGGTAAGACCGACTGGGACAACGAGTGGGCGGTGAAGACCATCTGCGGCAAACTCAACTCCTACGGCTACGTGGAGCGTTACTTCTACTGGAACAGCGAGTCGAAAGGTAAGATCTACGATGGTGGACTCACCGTAGCAGGTAAGTGGTATGCCAACCAGCTTACGGGTATGGGTTATAACAGCAAGTACGAGAAGATACCTGAGATACCTCCTATGAAGGGCGGTTTCAGCGATTTCCATGTGGCTACTGCCAACGGGAAAGCCACGATAACATGGCATGAGTACGACGGCGAGTACAATCAGGTGATGGAACTCCTGCGTAAGGAACCTGCTGGTGCCTGGCAGCAATGGAAGACTATTCAGCCGGAAGATGCTGAGGCCGACTATAGCGTGGAGGATGATACATGGACAGAGGGCGTGCGCTATCGCCTGCATATCAAGAGCTATAGTGGACGCGACTATTATAGCAGCGAGGATATGGAGCCGGGTGAGGCGCTTGAAACCAGTAACGGTCTGCGCTATGTGGGTGGTAACCTGATTGGCAACGGACAGTTCCGCATGGGAATGACGGGCTGGACAAACGGTGCCGGTCAGCCTATCGGCCAGCCTTGGTTCGGCGTTTATCCGCAGAGCCTGTCAGACGGTAACTTCCTCCAGGCGTTTGCCAATCACGGTCAGACTGGTGAGGGTTCATTGCGTACGACATTCGATATCGAACCCCAGCAGGATTATGTATTGCGTCTGGCTGGTCAGAATATGGGCGATTATGTGAAACTGGATGTCCGTAAGAAGGGCGTTGACGGTGAAACCAACAAACTGACTATGACGAATTATACCTATTGGCGCACCCAGCAAGGCGTATTTAATAGTGGTGACTACAATGAGGCCGTGCTCTCGTTCCGTTGGTTGGCAGGTACGGCTCAGTTGAGCGATATCGAGCTCTGCCGACTCTTCTCTACTCAAGAGGAAGCATTAGCTGATGGTGTCGTACAGATGAAGCGGAAGGCTGAAATGGTGAAGACGTGGAACACGGGATTACCTAAGCTGAATACGGAGTTGGATGCCATCATCGCCGGCGCTACAGGTGAGGACAGCGAGAAGTTGGCTACGATAACGATGGCTATTGACAACCTGTTACAGGCCGTCAGCGACAAGCAGACCGTCGATTCGCTGCTTGCTGTTGCCCAGGCAGTCAGCTATATGGGCTTTGAAGGTCGTGATGAGCTGCTCGAGGCAATCGCTGCCGCTAAGGAACCAATAGAAACGGCAGCACAGATAGAAGAGGTGCGCCAGCAGTTACAGCAAGCCCTGAACGTCTTCCTCGTGATGGATGAATCAGCTACGCAGCCCAAGTCGCCCAACTTCGCTGCCGAAGATGGATGGCAGGTTAAGGCAGGTACTTTTACAGGCGGCGACCAGCGCCTGGCTACAAAGTTAGACAAGACCTGTTGGAACGCCTGGTGGAGTAATCTCTCTGCTTCAGAAGGCCTCAACAAGACGATGGAGATCCGTCAGCAGATAGAGGGACTGCCGGAAGGCATCTACTCGCTGGAATGTAAGGCGCTGACAGAGCACTACTGCCTCTCTGACCAGCACGGATTCCTGCAGACGGGGACTGAGACGATGGTGACTCCTTATCTCACTCGTAATCATCTTGACATCCCCAATACGCCAAGTGCCTGGCAGACGCTGACCACCACGCCTATCTATGTTCCTGAGGGCGGTTCTGTCACCATCGGCTTCACAGGTTCGAAGCAGGGTGCCATCGACTATGCATTCCGTACCTACGGCAAATCGGACACCAACAGTAATAATGGAGATCTGCGTGAGGGTTGGTGGTGTGCCACCGACTTCCGTCTGCTCTTCCATCCTGTGCTGAAGCGCACTATGGTGGCTAATCAGTGGGGAGCCGTCTGTCTGCCATACGCTTATCGTGTGCCTGAGGGCATGAAGCTCTATCGTATTGCCGGTCTGTTTGCCGACTATACCAAGCTCTGTCTGGAAGAGGTCGACTATGCTGAGGCTGCCATTCCTTATATCTATATGTCTGAGAATGCCGATGTGGCGTTCTATGCCAACGGTAAGGCCGCT
>CAZIKA010000004.1:0-32541 GCA_964539705.1 uncultured Prevotella sp.
TCCTCATAGACCAATCGTGTGTTACGGGGCACCACCTTGTCGATGACATGCACGATACCGTTGGTAACCACACTATCGGGCTCAATAATCGTTGCCACCTTATTAAGTACCACCTTACCTGACGAAGCATCGTAGGGTATAGGCACACGTAACATGGTAGTGACAGAACCACTGGCACCGCCCAAGTCAATCGTACTAAGGGCATCAGAGGCCTTGGTATGAGCTATCATGTGATAACGAGCGATATCGTTGCACAGACTGTCAGTCAGACCTTCGAGTGAATTTTCCGTCATACCGTTATGCTCTATTCGGGCATCTTTATCGTTGTACAACTCGTTGATATACTCTGCCACAGCAGCATTGGTGGGGATAAAGCAGGTGTAACCGCCGTAAGCAGAAAGGTTACGGTTTAGTCCCACACGTGTCAATATATAGTTGAACGACGAGAGTTCTGACTTTCGACTGATATAGTCGGCTGCCGTTTCACCTGTAGCGGTGAACAGGTCTGACTCATCGGGCTCCGGGTTGCAGCTTGACAGACTTATGAGCCCTATAAGGCCTATGAGGCTCATAAGCCCTACTCGACCCACTATTGTCTTCATATTCTTTTTCATTGTCTTTCCTCCTTTGCTTTAGTAGTTTTTCTCGAATTCCTTAGTATCCTTATAAGCCGGGTTCTGGCGCAGCAGCGGACAAACAATGATGTCGCTATTAGGTACAGGCATATACAGATAGGCCTCATTAGCCATCTTTGCCTGCACGCCACTAGCGTCATCACGTTTACGCGTCATCAGCGTCAGCATATCCTTTGAGTTAGCTGGCAACGCCTCACCTGCATCGTTGATGGAAGCCAGCGTGCGAGTGTAGTCAACACCACTGATATGACGGTAGTTATAACGCATCAGATCATACCAGCGACGTCCCTCGAAACAGAACTCACGCATACGTTCCTGTAACACCAGCTGTTCAAACTGATCCTTACTCAGCGTACTGAATCTGCTGGCAGCTGTTGACGAAGACCAGCGGATAGAGTCGCCCTGATTATCGGAATGAAGGGCACGGCTATTAACGCTCTGCACCAGATAGAAGGCATTATGTAACAGACTATCCTGTGTATTCTTTTCCATCAAAGTATCCACCTGCTGTACCAGTGCTTCTGCCTTCATCAACATCACATCGGTGAGTCGGTAGATATTCAAGTTTCTGTCCAATCCACCATTGCCCAGGTCATCACGGCTTGTCGCGGTTGTTTTTCCTGACACGGTATTATTGGTAACAATCTTACGAATGCTATAAGCAACCTCTGAGGTAGAGGGGATATAACATGCAGCATAATAGCGCATATCGCCTGCAGAATAGAGAGTACTGCTACTCATGCTCGTCGTAATATTATAGGTAGAAGAAGTATTACCAAAGATATTGGTTGCCCTTATCCAACCTTCACCACCATTGTTATTGGCACTTTTGTATTTATAATAATACTGGCTGATACCGGTATTGCTTCTTGACTGGAGTTCAAAGATGCTCTCCTCTGCGTTCTGCTCCACAAAGAGCTCCTCATACATAGAAGAGGCCTCAGCCAAGGGGAAGGCTTTCTCGGTTGTCTCACCATAACCTTTCACATGCTGGTTGCGTTTTGACTCGATAACCTTATCACAGTATTCAATACACTTGGCATAATCGGCCTGGGAATGCATCACAGAAGCACGCCACAGATAGATGTCTGCCAGCAGGGTATTGATACCATCAGCAGTAAGCCATCCTACGCGCTGCCATTCCGATGTGGAATAGCCACGGGCATCGAGGGCGGTTTTTGAAGCCTCCTCCAAGTCATTAATACAGTATTGTAACACTTCTGCGGGGGCCGATTGCGCCACCTGCATATTCTGACTGTTGTTCATATAAGCAGAGGCGATATAGGGCACATCGCGGAAGTTACGCACCAGATAGAAATAACAGAGTGCGCGGAGAGCAAGCATCTGCGAACGGTCTACCTGATAGTCTCCCAGAGTATAGTTAGGATCTTCATTCATCACTGCCTGAGCTTTCTCCAGCACAATGTTACAGCGGTTTATCACCGTATAGATTGAAGCCCACTGTGCATACATATTCGTGGTCTGCATATTCACAGCCGAGATTTCATCAAGTGCAGTCTTGGTCGTACTATTATCAACATTCGATGAGGGTCCAAGTACTTCATCTGTACGGAACTCACCCCAAACGATGAGGCGCGCCATTACGTCGTTGGATGCCATCGACGAGTAGGCAGCTGTAACCATTGATGCCACCTGCTGCTTGTTTTTCCAGAAGTCCTCATCAACGGTCTTGTCGTCAGGCAGTATGATGGTGTCAAGACACGACACTAGCATCATGCTGGAAACAATCATTAAAATATATTTCTTCATATCGGTAGCTTTTCTTTAGAATCCAAAATTAAGCGTGAACGTAAACTGCTTTGATCGCGGTGTCTTAGACGTGTCAATAGCGGGCTGATAACCACGTTGCGACACCTCAGGATCGGTTCCGCTATAGCGTGTCCATACATAGAGGTTGTTCAGTGAAGCGTATGCCTGCAACTGGTTCAGGCCCCACTTCTTAATCATCTTATTATCGAAGCGGTAACCCACCTGCAGGTTCTGGAAACGAACGAATCCACCATCCTCGACATAGCGGTCTGAGTTCTGGAAGTTATAACCCGACTGGTACATGGCGCGCGGCATTGGAGTCACGTCACCATCTTTACGCCAGCGATAGTTCACCGTAGCGCTCTGGTTGTAGGTGTCGTACATCTTCTCAAGACCCATGCGGGCAGCATTAACCACTTTGTTACCGAAGCGGAAATTAAAACGACCCTTGACAAACCACTTGCCGTAGTTCAGCGAGAGGTTGAAACCACCATTCACCTTCGGCAGTGAGTTACCCAGATAGACCACATCCAATGCATTGATCTCACCGTCGTGGTTGATATCCTCATAAATGGCATCACCACCCTGGAAGTTATGACCGTTATGGCCATTCTCCGTAATCTGGTTATAGGCATAAACCATGCGTTTGGGCTCACCATTGTTGTTCATGATAACCTTACCATCGGAACCGACAGCCACAGGAGCGGTCTTGCCGCTGGCCAGGAAGTCATTAATCCACGCCTCATACTGGGCTGTGGTCAGACTGTTCTCCTTTGCATAGTTCTGCAAATAGTCATAGGAGTACTGGTAAACGCCCTTGTAGTGGAAGCCATAGATGGAACCGAGGGAGTTGTTCAGCTGTACGCGAATAGGATATGAGCCGCGTGCGGTGGCATTCCAAGTAGTACCATTGATAGCCTGCAGCACACTCTCGTCCATCTCCTTCAACAGGTTCGAGTTCTGAGAGATGTTGAATCCAAAGTCAGCCGAGAACTTACCTATCTTAATAAACCTCTTGGCATTGAAATTCAATTCCCAACCATCATTGGTCATGCGTCCCACATTACTATAAGATACAGATGAGAAGCCTGTAAACGAAGGAATGCTCACACTCTGCATCAGCAGGTCGCGTGTATCCTTATGATAGAAGTCAAAATCAATCTCAAATCTGTCGTTCAGGAAGCCGAGGTTGAAACCGAGGTTGTAGCTCGTGGTCTTCTCCCAGCGCAGGTTATCCAGCTTCAGTCCGTCGAGGGTGGCATAGTTTGCCAGATTAGTATTACCCTTACCATAGTTTCCTGCAGATTCGTTGTATGTATTATAGAACAGATAGTCCTTGTCAGGAGCCTTTCCCACGATACCCCATGAGGCACGCAAACTCATCATTGAGAGGACGCTCTTCGACCACTTCATAAACGGCTCGTCAATCACATTCCAACGGGCTGACACGCCTGGGAAATAAGCCCACTTCTCTTTCGGGCCGAACTTCGAGTCACCATCAGCACGGAGCGAGAAGCCAAGTGAGTAGCGACCGTCAAGATAGCTGACATGTCCATTATAGAGCACGTTCTGAGAGTTTGATCTACCGTTACTACTGCTCGGTGTTCCTGGCAATGCGTCAACGGTTGACGAGGTAATGCCGTTGGGCAAGTGGTTCATTATCACCGTCTGGTTGTTGGAGTTCTGCGTTGACATCTCGTAGCGCAGCAACATCGTTGCCGACCAGTCACGATTCTTAAAATAAGGTGTGAATACCAGTTCGGCACGACCACCAATCTTCATACGGTTGAACTCGTAATTAGAGGTATAGTTATACTCAGCTCCCGTCCATGAAGCATTACTTAGTGATGCGGGAATATAGGAAGGTTTTGACTCCGCAAAGATATCGAAGTCCACACGGCCATTGAAAGTCAGTCGGCTCTTCTCAGCTTCTGTTCCTAATATCTCGTACTTGATAGTAAAGTCAGGCGTCAGACGGTAAGTCTGATCCTTCACCCATGCCTCATTACCTATTGCCACCGGGTTACCCAGTTTATAGATATCCGATAGGTCGTAGCTGGAATAGAATCCATCATATGGCGTTGTATTACGGTTTGGCGCCGTAGGATTCATCAGGAAATACTCATTGGTGTCGTTACCATTTCCATCCTGACGGTAGATAGCCATGTTAGGTGCCTGGTTCAATGCTATACTCAGCAAGTCCTTATAGTTCTTGTCGTTATTGGTATAGGTCAAAGCGAAGTTTGTGATAAAGCGGATACGATCGCTCACATTATAATCGAGGGCCATACGTGTGGTGAACTGCTGGAACTTCTGTCCGATGACAGTACCCGTCTGACTCTTGTAACCTGCCGAGATACGAAATGTAGCTTTCTGTCCGCCGCCAGTGAGGTTGACAGTGAAGTCGTGCATGGCACCGAACTTCTTCACGGCATCTACCCAGTCGGTATTGTTATTCCAGTTCTCCCAGTCGGCATAGCCTTCCTTGTCGTAGTTCAACTCGGCAATGCTTGTGGTACGGTCGGCCTGCTGCGTGGGGTTATAGAACTCCTCCTTCATCAACATGGTATAGTCATCACCGTTAAGTAGCTTATAGGTCTCTGGCATCCAAGTACCAGTAAACTTATACGAGAAGTTGATACGTGGTTTTCCGCGTGCACCGCGTTTAGTGGTAATCTGAATCACGCCATTGGCACCTTTCGAGCCCCATACGGCGGTGGCAGCAGCATCCTTCAACACCGTTATGCTTTGGATATCCTCCACGTTCACCGAAAGCAGTGAAGAGTACTGCTCCTCATCGGCATTAGCATAGTCAAAGTCCTCGTCAGGATTATCGAAGATCTTGTCATCAACCACAATCAGCGGGTTAGCATTAGCACTCAAGGTTGTCACACCACGCAGACGCATCTGCGTGCCGGCACCCAGGTTACCAGAGTTCGATACGATGTCAAGACCAGCAATCTGTCCCTGTAGGGCCTCATCGGCAGAGGTAAAGGCAAGACCCTCGACCTCGGTCATGTTCATGGTCTGCTGTGAGACGGCAATCTCCTTCTTCTGCAACATTAGTCCACCTGAATTGCCACGACGGCCTACCACTTTGACTTCCTTCAGCTGGGTAGCGGGTTCCAGTTTGATTTTAAACACGGTCTGACTGCCAATAGTCACCACTTTATCCCTGTCACCCACATACGAGAACTTCAGTTTATTCTTGGTACTCTTCACCTGCATGGAGAAGT
The DNA here is from genome assembly GCA_964539705.1 of uncultured Prevotella sp. Taxonomy (GTDB): domain Bacteria; phylum Bacteroidota; class Bacteroidia; order Bacteroidales; family Bacteroidaceae; genus Prevotella. The sequence continues at coordinate 5,642 of CAZIKA010000004.1, forward strand.
TACCATTAAAATCGGTTTGTACGGCCGAAACGATACGGTTGTTGGCGTCAACCTCAACGACATTACCCATCATGATGGGACCATCGTTATCGCTCAACGTACCCGAGATGCGCACTCCCTGGGCTGATGCCATTTGACAAACGAGCCCCAATAGCGTAGTAAATATGACTTTCTTAATATTCATTTTTTATAGCCTTTAGAGTTCGTTAGTTATTCATTGAATTTTCCTGAGGCATTACCATAGAGAGGTTCTGAGATCTGATGGATAGCACAGAACGATGATGTCACAATGGATGATGCAGATGTCTTGGTATTGTCGAACCAATAGTCACGAGCCATCTTGTTGACCATACGACTGGCATCCGTAGCACTGACGGTGACGCTGTGACCAGCTTTCATATCGCTCACCGTCAATTGACCATTGCTTCCAGAGATTCTCACTTCCTTGGCCACACCTACATTGTCAGCACTGAGTGTCAGGAAGCGGCCTCCATCAACATGGTTATCGGCATAAACGGAGTTGGTAACGAAATGATAGCGTATAAAGTCACGAATCTGCCTGATCATCTTCTTCGCAGCTGCCATATCAGCCTTTTCTGCGGCACTGATGTCATGTTCTTCATCCTGAGGATACTTATTATAGAGGACCACCACATCACTCCACTTGGGTAATCCCGCTGTATAAGCCTTACTCATAGCTGTATTATCAGGAGCGAAGAGCGTATAATTATATGTATTGAACATCTTCACATTATAGTCAATACAGGTATTGGGGATAATCTCTGTACGCTCCTTTTCCTTACCATCTTTATCAGTATATTTAACTTTCTTGACTACCAGTTTCGTATTGTTCGTGAAAATGGTATAGGCATCCTGCTCTGAAGTCATACTGGAAGCCTTGATAGAATCGTCAATACCAGCCCATTTCAGAAGCTCAGTAGCCTGGAAACCGGTACAAGCATCCAGGAATTCAGAGAATACGGCATGACTCTTAAGAACAGCATAGACACTCTCCACGGTAGGCTGAATGACGCGGTTCAAACGATAGGAATGACCATTCTTCTGAGACTGCATCCACGTGATCTCTGGCACACCAAAGCCTGACAGATTGTAGGTCTGGTCAGCTGCGACGTTATAGAAAATATGCGACTTCTGCATACCTGACGTGACGTGTGTGCCCACTTTGTTAGTGCCATCGACATAGACCTCGCCACCATGCTTTGTCTTATAATAGTGGTTCTGACCGATCTCAGCACCCGACTCCAACACCAATGTATGCGTGTTCAAGATGTCCTGCATCTGTGACTGTACAGTCTTGATACCCACCTCACGCGGCACGGATTTGTCAATCACGCCCGTCTCCAAATCATAGTAGTAGCGAGCACACTTCACGTAGGGCTGCTTAGTAGCTGTTGAATCATAATAGATATGCAGTACATCAGGACGCAACTTGCCGTCAGGTCCTACGTGACCCAATGAGGCAGGATCGAGATAATAATAGTCGAAAGCCTTGTCTTCTGGGATGAAGAAGGCATAGTTGGCACTCATGGCTTTCAGATAATACTGGAAGTCCAATCCCAAGTAGTCACCATTATTATATCCGTCCTTGACGGCCCAGCCCATAATCTTCATATCGGGATACTCAGTGACAGGCGCCATGACCGAACGGAACTCGTCGGGTACTATCATTTCATTGATCAGATACACCACGCCGTTGTTGGCAATAGTGATGTCGTACTTGCCGTCATCTTTCTTGTCCAGCAAGCTCGTTGTCAGTCCCATGTTCTCCGACTCAAGATTGGTGACGTTGGGGAACTTTGATGGAACAGTTGTGGTGAAGCGAGGCTTCATCAGGTTTCTGCAGAACGAAGCAAGAATATCTGGTTTCTTTGCGTGAAGAGAGTCTAGATTCTCCATCAGATTAGCTTCGGTATTTGGACGATCACCATAGATTTCTATCAGGTGTGAACCGCCACCGCCTGGCAAGAAGTAATTCTTCACGGCATTATCATCGGGCACAAAGATAGCACCCAAATCGGAAATATCTGCCGTTCCCTCAGGATAATACTGGTTCCATCCTGGGTCATAACTCAAGATATTGTATGACGACTTATCGTTACCCAGCGGATCACGGGTCAGCATATTACCTCCCTGTGAACGAGTGCTCAGGTAACGCAGCTGGAAGATACTATCCACCTGCTGACGACCATTGGTCTTAGCCCAGTCATTATACTGGCGAGTAGTATTCTCATCATAGAAAGGTGCAGCATAATGGTCCAGGATTCGGCAAAAATAGGTCATCTTCTGATGACGACGCAGTACCTGAGCCATGTTGCCCGGTGGCACCAGCACATCCTCCATCTGGTGGATATAACCATTCTGACAGGTAACATCACCATTGATCACACGATCATTGAAGATATAAGCGGTTCCCTCTGTAAACGGTGTACCGGTGATGATGGCGAAGTCACTCTCACTACCCTGTGTGGTAATGTCATGATTCAGCATATATTCACGAGTCAGGTGAACCATCGTGGGTTTTGTAGCATCACACACAATCTTGATGGTGTCGTTGGCATACTTATCCCAATAGGCAGTACCCTTAGGCATATCCTTGAACGACATGTTCTGGATAGTGTCAATAACACTAACGTTCGTGGCGTGCTTCACAGCCTCACCCTTATCCGGTTCAGCGCTACCATTACTCACATTGGGAAGCAGTCCCAAAAGAAGGGCATTGTCGAGCATCGAGTTGTAAAGCAACAGTTTTCGTTGCGACTCAGTCAGCTCTTCATAACTGCCTACGCCCCATTGGTTACTCTTGAAGAATCGCTCGAAGGCATCATCATTGGCAGGGAACACTGTCTTGGAGCCCGTGCGGTTGAGCACCTCGGCATAGCCCAGATCATCAATCAGCCGCAGGTAGGTGTTGAACGTTCCCGTCAACCGTCCCTGATCCGGATTCTTCAATTCTGCATAGATGCTTCCGCCAAGCCAGCTAGGCTTCGAATCTGCATCCACCTCCTCATACTTATCCACGCATGAGGTCATCAGTCCCGATAATACGAGAGAGACACAGAAAAAGACTTTTTTCATAGATAATATTAGCTAATAATTTGTTTATTTCGAAATATAAAGTAGTCACTACGGTTTTCAATGTGCAAAATAAATAAAAAAAAAGCAAACAGCCAAAAAAAACAATCCATAATAATTGACTTTCGTCCGTCATTTTTGGCTACAACAAAAGGAGCAGGCAGTTCGAAAGGGAGGAGCAGGCAGCTCAAAGGCGAGGAACAGGCAGCTCAAAGGCGAGGAACAGGCAGCTCGCAAGGGAGGAACAAAAAGAATCGGGAATGCCCCAAAAGACATCCCCGATTACTTGTATTGATGATTAATAATTACTTAACCAAATATTTTTTACCATTAACGATGTAGAGACCGGGCTTAGCAGCCTTTGCTACACGTACACCACTCATGGTGTAGATTACCTTCTCTGCCTTCTCAGCAATGGTCTTGATACCAGTGGTGAAGTATGTCTCTTCCCAGTCAGTGGTCTCTGCCCAGATAGGATCTGTGATATCCTCCTCGATGTCAGCAGCAGAAGAAGAAACTGAAACCTTCAGATTATCGAACCAACTACGACGGCCAGCGTTGTTATAATTAGATCCTACAACAATCTTGGCAATCTTATTGTCGCCATCCTCTACAGTAGGCATTGGCAGAGCAGCACCTTCGCAAGTACCATTAGAGATAACTGAACCCTTCACGGTGTTACCCTTATAGTCAACGACGAGTGTGAACGAACTCTTGTTGTCATCGGCACAGATAGCAGCATCAGCAACACCGCTCTTACCCTTACCTCTTACATACTGCAGCAGATTCAGACCAGTACCGCCATTGGTCAGCACATCATTGAATTCATTGTAAGCCACAGAACCATTGTAACGGTTGAGGCTGAAACCAGCTACACGCTTGTCGTTAGCGTTGCGCAGGTCAACATATACGTTCTTGCCGCTCAGGTTACCTACCCACATATCAAACTTCACAGTCAGTTCATCATTGTCGGTCAGTTCCTTGTTCAGATATACAGTACCGGCAGCATTACCCAGACGGAGAACCTCAGGATGCTCTTCGCCATAGCCGAGAGCTATACCAGAAGCGCTAGTATTATCCTCGTCGTATGCACCAAAGTACATCTTGCCAGCTACGCCTGCAATGTAATAGTTTCCTCTAGCAGATTCTATTGAATCAGTTGCGTCTACTTCAGCAAACTTATTCGAGAAATCGATGTCAATAATAGGACCATTGGTCACAGAAGCCAGGAATGTGCTGTCAGCCTTCAGCAGAGTCTGCAGAGCATTAGCCAAAGTAGTAGAGTCAGCTACACGAGTAGCATCAGTAGTTGTAGAGCGAACATTTGTCAATGTAGTGATAGCGGTCTCAATAGCAGTCTTATAAGCATCACGATCGCCAGTCAGGTTAGCACCGGTGTTACGTGCCTTCTTTGATTCCTCGATAGCGTTACCCAGGTCGGTGATAACCTGATTGGTAGCCTTAATGGTGTTTGCTGCAGCTTGATAGCCACGTACCAACTGATAGGTCTTACGGGTAGGCTCTGCACCTTCCTCTGTAGGCTCGTTATATTCTTCGATACCCTGATAGTTTGCCCAGTCAAGCAGTTCCTCTGTAGAAGCCATACCAGTATCCTCTCCTTCGATGGTAGACCATCTCTTGTCAGCCTGTTTCTCGAAGATAGGATCCAGTCTGTCGGCCTCAGCCTTCAGTTCGTTCTGTCCCCAAGGATAGTTAGCATTACCGATCAAGTTGTGAACGCCCTTACGACCACCGATAGCAGCATTCCACTGAGCCATATAGGTCTTGAAAGCCTGAATATGCTCTACCTCTGTATTAATGTCCTTATTGAAAGCACGAATGATGGTGTTGCGAATAAAGAAAGCTCCACCACTGCTTACACCAGGCCAATAAATACCTGCACGGAATTTGCCATCCTCTTTAACGTCAGCAACCATGCTGAAACGCTGGAACTCCTCACCCTCGATAGCATCGGTAGTGATAGTATCTGTGCCAATGAACATCAAGCAAGAGTCAGTTCTCAGATTAAATACAGGCTCTGTGGGCCAAGAGGTCTTACCTGTATTAGCATTACGAACCTCGCAAGTGAAGAAATACTTACCTGCGGGGAAGTCCTCATGATAGGCTGCATAGGTAGCAGAGTGAGCATAACCGTTCTGAATAGCAGAACGAAGGACGTCCTTCTCTATATCCAGGTGTCCCCAGTTGCCTGATAGGTCGAGCTTGTATTTGCTAGCACGGTTACCAATACCTGCACGACCATAGTTGTCCTGAGCAGTGATATCCAAACCAGGAATCAGGTTCTTCACGTCCACAGAAGTCACAGCCAGGAATGGCTCGAGTCCTTCTGTCTCAAAGCTAGTCATAATACCCTCAGCCTCAGAAGCGTCATCCAGCTGGCCTTGAGCAATCATATCCTCAACAGTTGCGATAAGTCCTTGCAGATTATCTTTCTCTGTCTGAGCCTCATCAACATTGAAAGCAGGATTCTCCATCAGTTCCTTAGCAAAAGCTATTCTATTCTGCGCAACGCGAACATCATAAACCTCCTGAGCTGCATGAATCTCTACATTGGTGATTTGTGTGCCAGCAGCCAGCTGATGGAAGCGCATCACGAATTTCTGGCCCTCATCAATAGTGAAGAAGAAAACAATGGTTTTCCAATCATCATTGACATAAACCATTGAGGCAACACCTGTAACAGGGGCTTCATCTGTTGATGTCTCATGAGTCAAGGCTCCTGTTGTGTTGATAAAGAAGTCTGCATTACCAGAAGCAATGTTAGAGGCTGTCGTAGCTTTCACCTGATATGATACTACATAAGAACCAGGCTCAAGCGTCCAAACATTACACAAGGGCATACCCTCTGTAGGAGCAATGCTCTCAATGACCTTCTCGCCGTTAGGACCAACGGGATCCTCGGAAATACTCCACACCTCAGCACTGGGAGCACTTTCCATATCAGCACCATACCAGCCGTCGAGACCGCTGGCAAATGCACCATTCTTTACGAGGTTCTCACCTGTAATCTTAAACCTCTGCGTACTGTTGTAGGCATAGTCGCCCACTTGGAAGGCGAACGAAGTTGCCACACTCAGCATTGCAAAAGCCACTAAAAGTAGTCTTTTCTTCATAATTGTAAGTGTTAGTTTTAAATTATAGTTAGACATAAAATTGTTTTCTTGGGTGCAAAGGTAAGGTTTTTCTTGTTATCTCGACAAGAAAATAGTACATAATTCTTGATATTTGTACATTGTTTTTTGACAACATCACCTTACAATCACCTTCTTTCCACCACGGATATAGATGCCAGGAGCCAAGCCATCGACGCTCGTTGAAGAGGCCTGACGACTCACTAGACGCCCTTTCAGGTCATAGACATGACGACCGTTCCTATCGGCCATCGGCACAGAGATACCCGCAGGAATCTGGTCGGTAATTTTCAGAATACCAGTAGCCTGCATCAGGTCCGTAGTATCCCAGTACAGCCCTTCTGACAATTCGGGCAGGTCGTAAGTCGGCGTGCCACTGAGGGTACCACTGACTGTCCACAATGTGAATGTATCACCAGCCTTTGGCGTATAACCACTCAAGAGTTCAACCTTAATCGTACCATTTAGAGTGAGGTTCTTTGTGTCAAGTGTAGAGTTCTTCAAGGCATTACGCATGAAGACGATGGTGGAACCCGCGTAGGAGTTGATCGTGTTGTTACACTTGATAGTACCTGGTGTAGTCTCTGTAAGCGTGGAGCCACAGGGTTTCAACTCACCACCCTTCTGCAGCGACACGCCATTGAGCAGGCCCTGACCTACCAGACGACCCTCAGTCTTGACAGTAGTTGTAACCTCACCATGAAGCAGCGTAGTCAACTTCGTATCATTGAAAGCCACACTACCGCCCTCAACGGTCAGTGCACCATACATCTTACCTGCAGTCATCGTCATCTTGCCGCTGCCACGCTTAGTCAATGGCGACATGCTCTTGTTGATGGTGTTGCCATAGTCATCAGTGCGCACAGAAGTAATACCCACCTCAGTACTTAGGGTGAAGTTATCATCATTATCTACAATCCACTGACCGCTACCAGTCAGCGTGCCCTTTCCTCCAAGTTTCTTCACGACAATACTCTTACCTTCGTTACTGAATCGGACGTTCTCGTTCACGTTAACCGTAGCCAATGGCAGGCCGTTGGTATTGCGATACATGAAGGCGGGATCATACGACTTTTTATTCTGACGATTGTTCTTACCTATATTAATAGTACCCGCAAACGCACTCCAGTCGCCATCGAAGTAGCAGCGCACACCACCTGTATAGACATTGAACGTACCCTCACCAGTTAGCGTGCCAGTGTATGTACCGCCAAAAGAGCCATAGAACGTGCCAGTCTTTCCTTTAGGCACAATGAAATTACTACTATTAGCAAGATAGGGAGTACTCTCTTTGTTGGCAGCCCAGAGCGTACCACCCTGGAACTCCACAGTCTTTGGGAGCATATCGGCATTCGATGAAGAATAGTTGCTGGTCACTGTGCCGGCCTTAATAACCAGTTTCGAGTAGGTATTGCTCTCCGTGCCTGTCTCCATGGAGCCTGCGCCTGCTTTATTGATAACGGCACCCGTTCCCTTTATGGCCTTATTGAAGATCACGCTCTTGCCAGAAGGAACACTAATGGTGGTCTCACCACTCACGGTGAGACGCTGGTCGGTGATAATGATACCATTGGTCTCAAGTGTAGCGCCATCGTTCAAATAAATGGGAGACGACACGCCACCTAATGAACCAAATGCCTGACCACTGTTATTTGCCAGCATAGCCACTGACAGCGTACCACCGTTGATGGTGGTGGTGCCTGAGTGGTTCCAATTATTAATAGCCACTTTTGCATTGCCATTCTTCGTGATAGGCGCACCACCCACAATACTGTCACCGCTAAGGGTATAGGCTTTCGACTCGTTGTTGAAGGTGACATCAAGTGGACTAACGGCTCCCTTGATGACTACGGTGGAATTTGCAGCATTATCATCAAACACAACATGATCGCCCTCGGCAGCATAAGTGACCGCTCCCTCAGCTGTCAGGAAAGACTCGCTGACGGCCTGCTGCCAAGTATTCAGTTCTGTAGTGCCGTTCCATACAATGGTTGCAGCAGGACGCATATCCTCAATCAGGAGTTGTAACTTACCATCGGTGTATGCCAGCGATGCCTTCTTGTTGGTTCCAAAACCTTCGAGAATCATCTGGGAAAGGTCGCCTTCAATCTTGCCGACGGTACCTATGACATAGGTGCCTGCCGCAATATCATCAACGCCTGTAAACTGTAGCACAGGGGCTTTATAGCGCGGACCGTAGTTCACCCACTCTTCTTCTGTCTTGGCTTCGACGTTCAAGACATTGGCATTGACTTGGTCAAAATTGCCATCAGAGAAATCTATAACAATACGTGAACCAAAGCCTAGCGAGAGGGTGGAGACTGTCATATTGCTCACCTTGTCCTTGCCGGGGTAAATGGTAGCATTATAATCAGCCTTCAGGCCACCCATGAACTGACCGCCATCGGAAACAAGTGTTGTATGGCGGTTGAGCCAAAGTGGCGAACTTTCAAAAGTACCATCAAACACGAGTGTTCCATTCCACACGTCGGTGGCTCCTGTGTGTTTCTCCACGATCTTAGGCAGAACAAGCGTTCCCTCACCCTGCTTTACCAAGCGGGTGGCACCACCAAAGGCACCACCGGTAAGTGTTGTGGTATAGGTTGTGACGGTACGGGTAGGCTGTTTAGGTGTGCTTGAAGTTGCCTGCTGTGAACCGCTACCTTTCACCCATGCTGGCGCGTTTACTATTAATAAATAAGGTGAAGCACCATCCTGCACACCAACAGTTTTGTCCTCATAGCCAGAGACAAGCAGGTGGTCATCGGTGGTCTGAATGATGCCACCATTCTGTACTTCAGTACGTCCTTCCAGCGTAATGGCAGGCGGACAATTGGTGATACCCTCCAACTCTCCAAGGAAGAAACTGGGGTGAGGAGGCTGGTTATAGCCCACCGACTGCCATGCCATGCCGTTGCGATATTCATGGTCGTACCACAAGGAGGTGATAGCATGGGGCGATGGATAGCTTGATATATTGATACGGAGAGTGTTCGTTCCCACACGGTTAACGATTTCCTCACGCCAGTCGCCTATGATATCACCGAGGAAACATGGGTTGTTCTTCGAGGAATTATTCAGTGAGCCACTACCACCCCAGCAACGGCTGTTAGCATAACTACGATTCGTGCCCACCTCATTCTGACCAGGAGCCTTATAGACGTATGGCGAGCGCTCCACGCCTGGTGAGTCCATAAACTCGTCGAGCAGGTCGCCGTCCCAGTAGATGCGCATATTCATATAGTCATCATTAGCCATATTCATACCGCCAATCACCTTGTCGGCCACCAGGCTGATCACATCGTAACCAAAGGTATTGCCTACAGCACCAGGATAAGTATTCTGGAAATTACCTGCCATACAGCGACCGTTGTCAGCACCCGTACCTGTGGTAAAGCGCAGCGTAGAGCTCATACCATCGGTATAGGCAATACCAGGAACAGCAGCTCCCTCCAAACAAACGAACTGCTCTAATCCCCAACGGTAGGGATCAAGATCGCCGCAGTGCTGTGCATCGCCATGACCAAAGCCCGTAGTAGAGAGACCATAGCCGGTGTCATCGATAATCATCGAGCCGAAGACAATTTCATCTCGACCATCCATATCAACATCGGCAATAGCGTAATTATGGAATCCGTTACCATACCAAGGTGACTTTGAGTCGTAACAGTTCCAACGCCAACGCTGAGTCAGCTCATGAGTAACGGGATTGACATCAAGGGCGCAGAACTTATGGCGCGTGTAGGCACCACGTCCCAAGAAGATGCTGGGTTTGCGTCCGTCTAGATAAGGAGCACCAAAGTAGTGTTTACATGAACGGTGACCAGTATCACCAGTACCCCAAACGCTAGCGTATTCTGCTTCAGTAGCTGCTAACACATTAGCAGCTTCACCTTTCTCAAAACGAGGCAGGGGGTAGTCCATAGGTGTCCAACTGTCGCCACCATCCCATCCAAGATAGGGCTCACCTGTTGCACCATTCAGATAGATGAGGTATTCCTTGCCATGCTTAGTGTACTCATCACGTGGTGCATAATAACTCATATCACCAACCTTAATGGTCTTGCCAGTGGCAGTGTGAATAATCATATTGTTAGCACCGCGCATCAATGCCTCGGCCCTGCCATCGCAGTCCCAGTCGTAGAGAATAAGGTCGAACTGCTCGTCGGCACCAGAGTTCATATTGGGCCCCATGTCAATCCACCACAAGCGGGTACCATCCATCTTATAACATTCGTGCAGATTGAAGTCTGTAGTATTGCCATCAGTACGAAGGTTGCCGCTGTCGTTGCGACGCTTCACAACTATCTCCATCTGGCCGTCACCATCGACATCAGCCACCGAACAGTCGTTGAGGGAGTAACCACTGGTCACATCCTTACCAGCACGATTAATGACATTCTGCACATTGATATCCCAATACTGGTGTTCCCAAGGAGTAACTTCTTCGGATTTCAAACTTGTCACCTCCATGCCTTTGATAACGGGGATCACATAGTATTTACTGGTTTTCGTACCACTATCGTCCTGATAGTTAGTCACATCAATAGCATCAGCTACCTTCGTTCCATTACGATAAAGGTTATACTTTGTGTCGAAATACTCAGCGGGCAACTTGCGCCAACTAACGAAGATACCTTTTCCAGACATGCCATAGCGATCATCCTGTCCTGTCTTGTCACCTTGAGGAATAGCTACCAAACCACGGGTCAACTTATCCGTAATGCGCTGGGCATTAGCAATAGGGCCCAAGAGTTGCAACGCAACCACAAACAACACCAATGACTTAGCTTTCATTTTGATTCGTATTTAGTTATTAGTTGTTAGTTCTTATCGTAACTGGGGGCAAAATTACCAAGAAAAGAAGAACTAATACTTTGATTTTTGATAAAAATGCCGTGATTAAAAATAAATAATGTAATTTTGCAGCAAATTTACTATCAACAACAAACGAAACAATTCTTTAATATTTACCAAAACTACAAATAATCATGAAAAAAATTTTTACTTTAGCACTGCTGGCTTTGGTAGGTGCAACCACTACTGTCACAGCTCAGTCAACACTGAGAAAGACATGGGACTTCCGTGAGGGGTTCAGTACGAAAACAATCAATGCCTTGAAGGCTGATCAGGAAGAGTTCGGCGCAGATAAGTATTGGCGAAACTACGAGGGCGATGCCACCAAGGCTGATAATCAGCATTTCTGGAATGCCAGTAAGGATGCCAAGAATGCCAGCGGCTTTGCCTGCACTCACAACGGAGGTCAAGAGAAAGTCATTCCAGAACTGGACGGTCTAATACTTGGTATGTCTAACGCCAAGAAGTTTGTTATCACCTACGACGGTGCACAGTCACCTAACGAGTTTGAATCAGAGGGCGGTCCCGCAATCGGTGAAATGATTCCTCATGGAAAGAGCTACGTTTGGCTGAACGGCAAGAACGAGACCATTACGTTCCAGGCCGCAGTTAACCAGACCATCAAGATTGGTGTAGAGAGCCACGCTGTGGCTAAGAACAAACTGGGCGAGGCTCGCGGTATAACGCTGACCACTAGTACTGGTTCCTTGGATCTTATCAAAGGCGAACCTAAGCCAACCTATTACACTGAATGTGAATGGAATCTGAGCGGCACCGAAGGAGAGGTAGCTGACCTGACTCTCAAATCAACCAACGGCTGCCATATCTATTATATTATTGTGGGCGAAGGTGACGATCCCAATGCCAACAAGACGAAGGTGGGCTATCTGACAGCTGGTGATGCTACTTCAGAGGCAGTTTACACCAAGCTCCAAGAGCAGTACAACGTAACTGCTATTGACGCAGCAACCTTCAAGGCTGCCGACCTTGCAGCATTTGACATGGCCATCGTAAGTCCCGTACTGCCTATAGACAACGCTGGCGTGGCAACACTGAAAGAGGCTATCGCCTACTACCCCATCCTGAACTTGAATGCAGATCTTTACGGTGCTTGGGGCTATGGAGAGGCTGCTGCTTACACAGGAACTCTGATGCTAAATAATCTGAAGCATGAGTTACTGAGCGGACTCACGACTGGTGAAGATGGTGACATTATCTATGATGATACTGAGAACATTTACGGTCTCGTTTACAGCGAGGGTGAGTTAACCTTTGTAAAGCCCGGTGACTTCTTTGCTGGCGATGACACCATTGCCACAGCCTTAGAAGACCCAACGGCTGTAGGTATTCATGTTCACAACCCTTATCACAACGGATATATCTATATGCCTTACGCAGCTAATGCTACACCACAGGCTTGGATGGTGATTGACAATGCCATCGCCATGTTGAAGGGTTCGAAGAGCGAGATTACACAGGCTCCCGCACCAAAGATTAATCTCCAGTACAAGAACCTGAACACGAACATCGTGCTCGCTATGGCTTCAACAGCACTTCCTAAGGCTCACATCTACTATACCCTCGACGGCACTACACCTACAGCACAGAGTCTGGAGTACACGGGTGTTATCAATATCACTAGCCCCTGTACAGTAAAGGCTGTTGCCATTGCCGAAGGTTATCTGCTGAGTGAGGTGGCAGAGACAAAGGCTGAAATCTTCTCACAACCCGAGATGCCCGTCATCGCTACTGACTATCAGAGTGGTAAGACCGTGTTGACACTGACTAGCCCAACAGCAGATGCTGTGCTGTGGTACAGTTTCAACAAGACAGAGGCTGCCGACACAACTCACTCAATGAAATATACCGAACCTATTACCATTGCACTACCCACCGACTTCACTGCATTTGCTGTGACTGGCGGACAGGTATTCTCAGAACTGACTCAGCAACGTGTCGTGGTAAAAGAGCCAAAGGTACGTATTGACCAACTCGGACTATTTGATGCCAATGCAGCCGAATATCAAAAGGGTGGCAGTGGTAGCACCATCTACTATTTCTCTTGGGGCAAGAACGCTGTGTCTATCTACGACACGACTGCTGAGCCTATTGGCACTACCACAGATCCCGAGACGGGCGATGAGACATCTGTTTATCCAGAACGCGAATATGAGTACTATGTACCTCAGGTAGCCGAAGACGCACAGCCAGCATGGGAAGTAAAATCCAAGGGACAGGTAATGATTTGGCAAAGTTTGACGGCAGGCAACGATCCCGGCAATGATAGCGGCTACAACCCCGAGACCGCAGGCGACATCTTGTCATATGCAAAAATTATCAATAATGACATTCAGTTCGGCGGCAAGGTCAGCGGTGAGCCCTGCACGGGTGTCATCCAGAGTCTCAAGAAGTTTCAGGGTCCATTCGACGTGATTACCCACGTCGGTACTGCTGCTGGCGGTGAGAACGTAGGTAAGATGATTATCGAGATTTCAACCGACAGCCTGACTTGGACCGTTGTAGGCGACACGATGACAACCTCTACCACAAAGCGTCTTTGGAAGAGCTACATACGTAGCTATGAGGATGCCAATGAGGTTTATGTTCGCGTCACACAGGCCGGTGGTGGCAGTAGCGTTCAGATTTACGACATGTACATTATGTGTGAAGGCGAGCTGTCGCTGACAAAGAAGGCCGAGTACGAGGCTGAATATCAAGAGTTGATAACGGGCATCACCGAGGTCAGCAAGCCCCGCAAGAGTGCGATCGGTGTCTACTCGCTGAAAGGCACTCGTCTGAACAATATGCAGCGTGGTCTGAACATCGTTGTCGATGAGAACGGACAGGTACGCAAGGTCATGATGAAGTAAACGAAACGTTTACGGAGCAATTCCGCAATAAAAAGCCGAACTTTCCTTTGGGAGTTCGGTTTTTTTTTGTACTTTTGCGCAATATTACAATAAACAACTACTTACGGACATGACATTAAAACTCTACACATTAGCACTAACCGTTATTTTTGCCTTGAGCAGTCAGGCTCAGATAACACCGCAAAGCCAGATGGAGAAACTGGACAGAGGACTGGTAGCCATTCCCGTATCTTCTACTTCGTCATTCGTCAGCTGGCGCCTCCTAGGCACCGATGTCAAAGAATCAATCACTTTCGACCTGCTACGCAATGGCGAGGCAATTGCTACCGACCTAAAAGTGACCAACTACCGAGATGCGAACGAGCCCTCTGGAGCTAAGTATCAGGTGGTGACCAAGATTGATGGACAGCCCATCGCAACCAGTGAGACCGTGACGACATGGAAAGAGAAGTTCTTAACGCTGAACCTTGACCGTCCAAAGGGCGGTATCCATAAGTCGTGGAACGATGCTACAGACGTTCCCTACTCCTACTACCCCAACGACATGTCGGTGGGCGACGTTGATGGTGACGGACAATATGAGTTATTTCTCAAGTGGGAATCGACCCACGCCCAGGACAACAGCTATAACAAGGGCTATACAGGCAACACATATATCGACTGCTACAAAGTGAATTTCGACGGGACGGAAGAAATCATTGATAGCAAGTCGGTTAATTGCAAATTACTTTGGCGTATAGACCTCGGACAGAACATTCGCGACGGTGCTCACTACACGCAGTTCATGGTCTATGATTTCGATGGTGACGGACGAGCAGAAATGATGTGTAAGACAGCGACTGGCTCGAAAGACGGACAAGGAGACTACGTAAACCAGGCTGCTACCGATGCTACCATCAAGGGACATGGCAACACCACCGATTACCGAAACAGTAAAGGCCATATTCTAAGCGGCCCAGAATACCTGACCGTATTTGAAGGACTAACAGGGCGTGCTATCCACACCACATGGTATCTACCAGGACGCGCTGGCACAGGCTCTAGCCTACCATCTGGTAAAGCTGCCACGGAAGGCGGCTCGGAACTGGGAAAGGTCAGTACCTACCCTTCTGGCTTTTGGGGCGACAACTATGGTGGACGATCAGAGCGTTTCCTTGGTGCGGTGGCTTATATCAACGGTGCAGACAAACCAGCCTGCGGCATCTTCAGCCGCGGCTATTATACCCAAGCCTATGTTTGGGCAGTAAGCTTCGATGGCAACAGGCTGCACACGGAATGGCTGCATGCCTCGCCCAACACCACACAGTCTCTGGTATTCAGCAGCAAGATAGACAATAATCAGACATGGCCAAAGATCACGGTCGACGGAGACGTCCTCCAGCGTAACCCCATAAGGACAGCTCCTGCCAATACGGGCGGTGTAAAGAGTAGTGATACCAGCGGTGGCATCGTAGGCAGTAACACACTCTACGGCAACGGCAACCATAATCTCTCGATAGCTGACGTCGATGGTGATGGCTGCGATGAGATTATCTGGGGATCAGCTGCACTCAACAACGACGGTTCATTGATCTATGCCACAGGCTACGGTCACGGCGATGCTATCCACTTGGGTAAGATGATTGCCGACTCAACCGACCTCTATGTCTTCGACGTACATGAGGAGAAACTGACAACAGCCCACGGCTCATGGGATTTGCATAATGCTCGTACAGGTCGCATAATATGGCATGGCGGTAGTGCCGATGCAGACAATGGACGTGGCATGGCAGCCGCGATGACAAATATGAGAGGCTATCAGTTCTGGTCGGGCGACGAACGCTATCCGCGCTCAGCCATCACAGGCAAGACTGCCATTCAGAAGTCGTGCTCAGTGAATTTCCGCATCTATTGGGACGGTAGCTATCTCGACCAACTCTTCGATGGTTCCTACCAATACAATCGCGACAAGGAGGATGGGCTTTGGGATCAGTCGGCCTACGCCAACCCCACCATTCAGAAATGGGACGGTTCAAGTTTTACCGATGTCATCAAATTTAACAGCAAAACCTACAACAACGCCCAAACGGCTAACTATACTAAGGCTACTCCCTGCCTGCAGGCCGATATCATTGGCGACTGGCGCGAGGAGCTGATTATGTGGAACAAGCAAGACTCGGCACAGATTATGCTATTCACCACGTGGACATCAACACAGTATGCCGTGCCAACCCTGATGCACGACCACGTCTACCGTATGGGCATTGCCTGGCAGAATACTGCCTACAACCAGCCGCCTCACCTCGGCTACTTCCTACCCGACTATATCAATGGAAAATTGACGGCTATCCAGACCGTCGCTCTGCCGTCGGAGGAGAAGCAGCAAATATTCGACCTAAAGGGATGCCGTCAGCAAGTACTTCGCCCGGGACTGAACATCATCCGCGAAAACGGAACTGTAAAAAAAGTGTTTAAGAAATAATAACAACGACATATGAAACAGACATGTATTCTCGGTCTGATAATGACCATTACAGCCATCGCCACGCAGTCTGCCAAGGCACAGACTACCCCCACTAGTCAGATGGAGAACCTCGGAAAAGGCGTCGTCGCACTGCCCGCTGCCAGCGGGTCTGGCAACTTCGTCAGCTGGCGCCTGCTGGGTACCGAGGACGAAGACATGACGCGCTATGACCTCCTGAGGAACGGTACCCGGATAGCACAAAATCTTGACAAAACCAACTACACGGATGCTTCTGGTTCAAAAACGGCAAAGTATCAGATTGTAACGAAGGTAAACGGTGAACCTGTTGACACTTCAGCAGCTGTATCACCATGGGCACAGGTATACAACCCCATCAAGTTAAACCGTCCGGAAGGGGGCATCACCAAGCCTTATACCACGACCATCGATAAAAACGAAGTCTCGTTTCCTAATGGACAGGAATACACTTACTCGCCTAATGACATGAGTGTGGGCGACGTAGATGGGGACGGTGAGTATGAGCTCTTTGTTAAATGGGACCCCAGTAACTCAAAGGACAATTCACAGAACGGCGTAACGGGAATCGTCTATATAGACTGTTACAAACTGGACGGCACCTTCCTCTGGCGTATCAATCTTGGGAACAACATCCGTGCCGGAGCACACTATACACAGTTTCTTGTGTATGACTTCGACGGTGACGGACGTGCAGAACTGATGTGCAAGACAGCACCAGGATCGAAGGATGGACAAGGTAACTATGTGAATCAAGCAGCCACCGACGAAAAAATTAAAGCAGCCAACAACACCAAAGACTGGGTAAGCGAGGGTGCTGGACGCATCAACGGCGGTCAGGAATACCTAACGGTGTTCAACGGACTGACAGGAGCTGCCGTTCATACCATTGCCTATAACCCTAACCGAAATGCGAAATCAGAACTGAGCGAGGCTGCCGGTTCATTCAACTGGGGGGTAGGGAAAAACGATACAGGCAGCTATGGCAACCGCGGTGAGCGTTATCTGGCGACCGTGGCTTATCTTGATGGAACAGTAAAACCAGCCAGTGCCGTGTTCTGTCGCGGCTACTATACCTATGCTTTCCTTTGGGCTGTGAGTTTCGACGGGCAACAACTGCACCAGCGTTGGCTCCACAAATCGGACAACACCAACGGAAGTACCTACACACTGGTGACCTATGATGCTGAAGGAAACGCCTCAAGTAAGACATTCACTGGCTGTAAGCCAACCTCAGGCAGTGGCAGCGGAACCATGTACGGCAATGGCAACCATAATATATCGGTGGCAGATGTCGATGGTGATGGCAGTGATGAGATTATTTGGGGATCAGCCGCCTGCAACAACGACGGCAAACTGCTTTACGGAACGGGATTCGGACATGGCGATGCTATTCATCTGGGTGACCACTGTCCCGATCGGCCTGGGCTGGAAGTATTCCAAGTACATGAAGAAAAAGGCACATATGCATGGGATCTGCATGATGCGGCAACAGGTGAGATATTGCTGAAAGGTGGTCCGGAAGGCGTGGATAACGGACGCGGTATAGCAGGACAGTTTGATGCCAACGTACGTGGCTCCCTGTTCTGGTCAAGCAGCGACGGGTCTGCCCGTAGTGCTGTGACAGGCGAAGCCATCTCCAGCAATCATGGAAGCTCCAACTTCCGTATCTATTGGGATGGGGACTTGCAGGAAGAACTGCTCGACGGAACGAAGATTGATAAATGGAACGGCAACGGTACCAGCCGAGTGTATATCAATAGTAAAAATCCCTACGACTACAACTCATCTAGCAGTTGTAACGGCACGAAATCAACACCCAACCTGCAGGCCGACCTCTTTGGCGACTGGCGTGAAGAAATCATACTATGGTCGGCAGCCGACAACGCAACACTGAATATCTTCTCGACCAACACACCGACAGACTACTCTGTGCCGACACTGATGCACGACCATACCTACCGCATGGGCGTTGCGTGGCAGAACACAGCCTATAACCAACCGCCCCATCTGGGCTTTTACCTGCCCGACTCCTTCCTGCCTCACCTGATTCACCAGAAGGGCTCTGCAGGCAAAGAACAAACTGTGACTTTGGGCGACTCCATCACCCCCATTATCTGCAAATGGAAGAAATGCAAGAGCACGCCTATCCTAACCAGCATTGCACCTAATGGAACCAGAAAAGCCTTAAGTATGGATCTACCAGGTTTCACCAATACACGTGATGCCGATACAAAGACATTCACACTGAAAGGCAAGCCCGAACAGGAAGGAGACTATCAATTCATATTAAAATTGACAAGCTATAATAGTACGGCTTATGAGGATACACTCATTGTGCACGTAACAGCTACACCTAACGGTATTCAGCAAGTTGCCACGACCAAGAACGATAGTTTCTACTATAACCTACAAGGTCAACGTATAGAGAAACCCCGTCACGGTATCTATATCGTGAACGGCAGAAAACGCATTGTGAAATAAGCCGATAGGATTACTATTTCGAGTGCAACAACCGACCGTCGCTGGTAACCCCAGCGGCGGTCATTCGTATGCGGGTCTCCTTACCATTATTATAAAAGGTGGCGGTGAAACGTCCCTGTTCGTCAGTTTTGGCATTGGGATTCCAATAGAGCGTACGACGGTAGTCGGCAGGTGTACTACCTACTGCACGAGTGCTATAGTCTGGCTGGTAGAACTCCTCCGCATAATTAAACCCGTGAAACACGATATGGCGGTCGCGGAACGAGGGCTGCACGCCATCATCTGGGATAGTAATGAGTTCTACGGTGGCATCGGCAAGCAGGGTGCTCACCACCATCGTAGAATCCTCGGTACGCGGTTCGAAATCACTGAACACACGTACATCCTGCAGACGCTTCAACTTCAGCTTATTATAGAGCGACTGCGACGTACGGTTGGCACGGAATACACCTGCCTTCTCAGCATCCGATGCATCGGTAGTAACTGGGGAATAGTTGCGATAATAAGTGGCGCCATCGATACGACCGTCAACATTATACTTTACGTAACGGTTCATGTTACCATACAAATATTTGCATACTTGAACAGGGAACTGACGCATATCCAACTTGCCGTATGACAAGCCTCGGTCGGTAATCTCGTTATAGAGGTCGTAGGCATCCATCACAAAGGCAGGCTTCTTCCAATCGATGGCACGGCGACCACGACGACGCCCACGTACATTGACATTCTGCAGTTGATACACATCATTCTCCATCGAGAGTTCCGAGACGGTGTCTATCAACATCTCATCGGTATACTCCGGTTGATGCTTTTCATAATAGGTATAGTCGTGGGTGTACATCGGATAAAAGACATCACGCTTCACATAGAAATCGGGGAAAGCATCCTCGTCTAATATCTTCGAGTCCTTTCTGGACAACATATTCTTCTTGATGGAGTCGTTCTCCTTATAGGCTTTCATATTAAGGAAAGCATCACCATAAAAGGGGGGCACATCGAAAAGAAAATGACCACCTTCTGTCTTCTGCACACCACCAACGAACTGGTTGCCTAAAGCCAGTTCGGCTTCAACCAAAACCTCACGTCGCAGGTTACCATGATTGACACCCAGATGGTCGTTGGCATTACCTATAGAACCATATTCCCACGTAGTAGTTGATGTCCACGGGTCTTCAATATCGGGAATCTCGTCGGTAGACGAGAGTAGCCCATCTCCGCCATCCGTTTCCTCTGCAAAAGGATCGGCAGCCTCCTGTTCGGCAGAAGCTTTACGTCCCAGGACCCCTACCCCATCTTGCCAGTTGGTAATCTCGTCGGGCTCCACCTCATTCAGACTCAACATCTTATAGACATTGCCCTCTATCGTCATGCCCTTCTCTGGCTGATAGCGCATCTGTCGGGTGGTATCACTCAGTTCCGTCCAGTTATACTTACGCCATCCCTGCACCATCATCAGCAAATCCAAATGGTGACGATGTTCCGCATCATCCTTCTCAAAATAGTAATTGGGGTATGCGATAAAGCCTTTCAGTTCGCTGGAAAGCAACAGATCGGTCATAATATTACCGTCGTTATAGGTTGGCTCGTCGGTATTCGTATCAAAGATGGATAGGGAGAAAACAGTGGGTTCGGAAATAGAAGGCACTTGAACAGGAATGTCTATTTTCTCGTAGGGCTGATAGGTATGGGTAGGATTGATATCAGCAGTCACTATATTATCATCGTTCTCATGATGATTGACAAAGAAGAGACGATCAGCCAAAATCTGACCGTTGCTGTCAAAGACAGTCAAGTCATTAACGCCAGTTGATAGTGAATCCAATGGAAGTGAGAGGTGAGAAGTGTGAAGTGAGAGGCGAGAGAAATGTTTCAACTTTCCCCTACATAATATGGAGAGCCCATACTCTTGATCTTGGGGCAAACCACTGGTATGAATCGTCAGCGCATCGCCATCAAGATGGATAGCCACGCCTTGTCGCTCTGTCTTGGGCAGATCGAACTTATACTCCTTGTCGTGATAGGTAAAACGGGCCTTCGGACGCTTATGACCAGGTGTCACCACAAACGAGCCACGCCCCATGTATTCTGTTTTTATATCGAGTATAGTAGACTCGTCCACCTCAACCTTGCCATTTATACTCACGGCCTCACCATGCTGATTGGTTACCTCAAATGCCACATGGTTGGGCACACCCTCAATCAAGTGTCCTCCCTCAGGAAAAAACGAGACCAACAAATCTTCTTTCTTCTGTTTAGGGATACGTGTCTTGGGACGCTGATACATGCTACGCACATCATAGTCGCCTGCCGTCTCCGGCTTACTATAGACCGGAAACACACGCGAATAGAGACCATCCCATACACGGAAATAGTCGGCTGCCATCTGCTTATTATAGAACCACCATGTTTCTTCCCTGCGATAGCGGTGATGACGCACATTAAAATTCAGCATCCAGCGGGTATAGGCACGCAGTTCATAATAGCCACTATAAAGCGAATCTGTTATAACAAACTGTCCACAGGTATAGCCTTGAGAGTTGATGATGATATTCTGACGTTCCACTAACAAACCATCAGGCGACAGCAGTTCCACATACAAAATACGGCTCATGTCGGTAGGCTGCAAGTTATCAGCCCTCACCACATAAGCCTTATACCATAGCGTATCGCCTACAAAATAGCATTGGTTATCCGTATGGACAAACACCTTTTCCTGTATCTGGGAGACAGACGACTGCTCCAGTGCCTGTCGGATTTCATCTATATTACCAGCAGACGTCTTAACTATCGTCAACAAAAGCAATAGGAAAGAGAGAAAGTATTTAGTCATTGTGCGCATCATTTAATAAAATGACGAAAAAAGGCCGGTATCGTTTAACCAGCCTTTTCTCTTTTTTATAATTTCAACTTAAAAGAATGTTCAATACTATTCATTTCTTCAACGAAAGCCATATCCACTTTCAAGCGTTTCTCTATCGCTGAACAACTATGAATCACCGTAGAATGATCTCTGCCTCCTATCAGTTGTCCTATACGGCCAGCAGGCATCTTGGTATGCTTCTGAGCTAAATACATCGAGACCTGACGCACCTGCACATAGTCACGCTTACGACTCTTACTCATGACTTCCTGCTGAGTGACACCATAGTGCTTACAAACCTTCTCCAGAATATCGTCAACAGTAAGCGGATGATTGTCTACCTTCACCGATCGTTTGATGACGCGCTCGGCCAAGTGCATATCAATATTAGAATTGTAGACGATGCTATAGGCCATCAACGAGTTGAGTACACCCTCGAGGTCACGTACTGAGCCATTGGCTGTCTGCGCAACAAACTGGATGACGTCAGCAGGAATCTTCAAACCATCACGACGGCACTTGGAGTTCAGGATATCCACACACAACTGTGTATTGGGCTTTTCCAACTCTGCTATCAGTCCGCATGAGAAACGAGTGAGCAAACGGTCTTTCACACCTGTCAAGTCAACAGGGGGACGGTCGCTGGCCAGGATTATCTGCTTACCCAAACGGAACAGGTGATCGAAGATATGGAAGAACGTATCCAGCGTCTTCGGTGAATTAACCCACTCCTGAATATCATCGACTATCAGTACATCAATAGTCTGATAGAAATTGATAAAGTCGTTGGTAGTATTCTGACGTACAGAGTCGGTGAACTGCACCTGGAACAAACGGGCAGAGACATAGAGCACGCGCTTCTGCGGGTACATCTTTTTACACTGCACACCGATGGCATTGACCAAATGTGTCTTGCCACAGCCAGAGGGACCAAAAATAAAGAAGGGATTAAACGTTGACTTTCCGGGATGCTGAGCTATTGACAAGCCCACAGTACGCGGCAGCTTATTGGAATCACCCTCAATATAGTTTTCAAAGGTCTTCTTCGGATCTAGCTGAGGATTCAGGCTTTGAGGCACAGCGGCATCGAGCACCGTAGGCGACTTGTTGCCACGTGTAGTAGGCTGAGGTGCCTCAATCTCGCTGGGGGCATCACCCTCCCATTCCTGATTCTTCTTATTCTCCTTGTCTGTAACCAGACGGTACTTCAGACGTATGTTTGTCTTAAAGCTGTTCTGAAGTGCCCACGCCATCAGACGCACGTAGTACTGCTCCAAGTACTCGTAGATATACGGACTTGGAACCTGCACCAATACAGTCTTCTCTGTTTCGTCGTACGACTCGAAGACGATTGGCTCGAACCACGTTTTGAAGGTCTGCTCAGCGACGTTCTGCTTAATGAGATGAAGGCAGTTGTCCCAAAGCGCCTTATGACTCTTTTGCATCTAGGCGTTACGTTTTTAATTATTAAACCTTATTTTCTTAATGGCAAGATTATGACTTGCGTTGTTTGCAGGTGCAAAGTTCGCAAAAAAAAACGAAACCTGCAAATGGTTCGTTTTTTAAGACTGTGTGTACAATCTTCGTAACTTGCTATTATAACGACTCTTATAATGTTTCACGTTTTTTCAAGAAACAAAGGTGTTGCAAAACACAACTATACTATTTTTCAATCAGTTACAACATGAGAAATGGGCATTTTTGCCCATTTCTTATTTAGATAAAATAAAATTACTTGTCTTTTTTGCCGAAGATTGAGAAGTGAACATAGCGCTTCGGGTGCTGCTTCAAATCAATGAGTAGCGAGTCGGCGCTTTGCATTGTAGAGTTCATATTCTCATAGAGACTGGGATCACGCATCAGCAAACCCAAAGTCCCCTCGTTGCTGTTCAACTTAGCAGTCGTCTGCTCCAGATTTCCTACCGCACGATCCATCTTCTGCATCGTTCCTGCCAAGTCCATTTCGTTCAACTGCCGTGTAAAGCCCTCTGTATTGGTCAGCACGCCATCAACCTTGTTCAGCATCTGCGGCATCTGACGGTTCAGTTGTACCGACAACTGATTCAGTTCATTAGTGGTAGCTCCCAGATTAGTGGTTATCTGATCCACGTTATGCAACGAGTTCTTGATAGCAGGATCCTGCAACAAGGTATTCAGTGCCGCAAGGATGGAATCAAGCTTAGGCAACATCACCTCTACCTGAGGAATCATCTTAGCAGCCTTTCCCATCAGCCCGTTATCCGTGCCACCCTGAATGGTATCGCCTTCCTCCATCAGATCGATGGGGTTAGGACCGAACTTCAGTTCCAGTTTCACATTACCAAGGAAGTCACTGGAGATCTCTGCCTTCGTACCCTTTGGCAGCGATAGTTTGCTGTCCAGGCTTACTATAGCTATAATATTATTCGTCTGTGAATAGTCATACTGCACCTTTTCTACCACACCAACCCGATAGCCATTGGCATAGACGGGACTAGAGGCAGCCAATCCGCTGACATCCGAGAAACGTGCATAATACTTGTCTGCAGAAGAGAACACGTTAAGCCCCTTCAGAAACTGCATACCGACAAACAAAATGACGATACTCACGATAGCAGCCAACGCTATCTTTACCTCTTTTGTAAAATACTTCATAGCCGTATATTATTATTACTTTTCACTTCACACTTCTCGTTTCACGTATCGCCTTCTGAACATCCATCTTTACCCCATTCTTAAAGGCTATGATAAATGCCTGGGGGAACTCCTTGATGGCTTGCTGGCGCACCTGGCGAATCTCATTGTAGTTGCTGGTAGAGCCAATGGTATATTTCCACAAGCCACCTTCCTGATAGCACGCAACGTCTTTCAATCCCTTGAAACGGGCATCGTTAGCAGCAAACTTCGAACTGCTGGCCATCAGTTGCACCTTGAACACAGGCAGGCTTTCTGCAACAACATCATCGGCCTTCACCTCTGGTTGGGGGGATACAATTACCGTGTCCTTCTTTACCTTTGGTGCAGGTTTTTCTACGACGGTATCCTGCTTCACTGGCACCTCCAGCTTCACTGGTTCCTGCCTTTCCTCCTTTATAGGCACCTCTTCCTGTACAGGTGGCAGCAGTTTACCTGTTGTCTTATTCTTATATTGCACGAAGGCCTGATAGATACCACGTCCCATCGCATCGACATTAGCCGAACTATTTAGATAGGTCTCTTCCGATGCCGTAGAGATATAGCCTAATTCTATCAGACAGGCAGGCATCGATGTCTCACGCAGCACCAGGAAAGCATCCTGTTTCACGCCCTTGTCCGGACGTCCTGCCGTACGGCACACATTCTTCTGGATAGCCTTGGCCAATTCCACGCTCTCCAGCATGTTTTTATCGTTGATCATCTCAAAGATGATATAGCTCTCAGGCGAGCGGGGATCGAAGCCGGAATAATGCTGTTTATAGTTATCCTCGATGAGCACCACCTCGTTCTCACGCATAGCAGCACTCAGTTTCTCGCCCGACCGTCGCATACCCATCGTATAGGTCTCCAGTCCAGTGACAGGTTTCCTACTAGCTACTGAGTTAGTGTGGATACTGATAAACGCATCGGCCTTATTCCTATTGGCAATGGCAGCACGTTCGTGCAGGGGGATAAAGACATCGGTCTTACGGGTATAGATGACTTTCACGTCAGGACAATTCTGCTCCACATAGCGTCCGAAAGCCAATGCCACATTCAGGTTGATGGTTTTCTCTTTCGAAAATTTACCCACAGCGCCAGCATCCTTACCACCATGACCGGCATCAATCACCAATGTATAGGTATGCTTCGCTGCGAATGATGTCACAGCGAAACAGCATATTATCAAAAGAAGTAAGTAAACTCTTCTACTCATATTTTCCTAATCGCGTGCAAAATTACAGTTTTTTCATATAGAAACCGAAAATCAGCACAGAGTTTTATCATTTATTAAATGTACATGAACACTAGCCCCAGCACAATCAGCTCCCATCGGGGGATTCAATTTCGTCACCGTCAACTCCACAGCCTCTACCTGAGGATAGGCACAAAAGACGGCCTGGCCTATTCTTCCCGCCACATGTTCCAAGAGGTTCGACGGCACAGCCATCTCGCGTTTCACCACCTCCAGTAAGTCGGCATAGTTCAATGTATCAGCGACCTCATCGGTCTCCATTGCTCTATCTATATTATAATGTACGCGCAAAGAGACGGAATACTCGCCCCCTACCCTGCGCTCCTGCTTCATCACGCCATGAAAGGCATACAGGCGCACATCATTCAAACAGATTGTACTCTCCTTCAGAATCATTCCTCCAGTGTATCGTCGGCATCAGCAATTCCTGGTGCATACTTCTTCAGCGCACGCTCTACACCATTTTTCCACGTATTGATACTCTCCGAGCCCAATTGCAATGAGCCCACCAACTTGATCACGTGCTCTATAGGCATACGATAACGCAACACGCCGCTAATCAACTTGGCGTAGTTCCAATACTCTGGGTTGAACTTCTCAGACAAGCCCTCTACCGTAATCTTATAGCCACGCGTATTCTCAAACTGGAAGTCGTAGCGCTTGGTACCGTCGGCATTGGTTGACTTGATAATCTTTCCTTTGGTCACCGACTTAGGCAATACAATACCCTCGTCATCGTCCTGCAAGCCAGTGAATATCTCGTAGGGATAGCCATCGAGCAGGCCTACCAGCGCCACCCACTTCTCTTTATTGTTCTGGAAGCGCACCACATCGCACTCCAGTGCCTGTGGACGTACCTCAGTGACCTGTGGGCCCAGGCTGGCACTCAGATTCTCAACTGGCGTTATCTCACGAAAATGTTCGCCCAGTCGTTTCAGCTGCTCCTCCGTCACGGGTTTCTTGCATCCCTGTTCGCGTTTCAGCAGTTCACTCACCAGTCGCTCCTCGCCGCCGTAGGCAGCAACTAAAGCCTGAAGTACAGTATCACTCGTCATTGTCTTCTGTGTATCCATATCGCATTTCTTTTCGACTGCAAAGTTACGAAAAAACAAGAGAAGAACAAAAGAAAAATAGTTTTTTCTTTTTGTTTGAACGAGCTTGCCAATCGAGGGCGAGGAACTGGCAGTTCCTC
>CAZIKA010000004.1:32641-37147 GCA_964539705.1 uncultured Prevotella sp.
CGTCGAGCTGGCAGTTCCTCGTCGTCGAACTGGCAGCTCCTCCAGACGCCCCTCTGAACAACTATTTATGTTACACTCGATTCAAAAATTCAAAAAAACGGGGGCGACTATATGTTATCTGAACAAAAATGAGTAAATTTGCAAGCCATAACAAAAGAAAAGTAGTATTTTGGAACTCAACGAACTGATAACAGCGGTGAACGATGCCGTGTGGGGATATGTACTGATCTTCGCATTGGTGGGTTGCGGCGTGTGGTTTACATTCCGTACACGCTTCGTGCAATTCCGAATGATTGGCGAAATGGTGCGCCTGCTTACCGACTCAGCCGTAGATACAATTGATGACAAAGGAGCAAGAGATAAGCGAAAGCACATCTCCTCGTTTCAGGCTTTTGCCGTATCTATAGCCACCCGTGTGGGCACAGGCAATCTGGCTGGTGTGGCCTCTGCTATCGCCATAGGTGGGCCTGGTGCTGTATTCTGGATGTGGCTCATCGCCCTGATCGGTTCGGCTACAGCTTTTGTGGAATCCACATTGGCACAGCTGTTCAAGCAGAAACATAAAGACTCGTTTATCGGAGGTCCTGCCTACTATATCCAACGAGGCCTACATCAGCGATGGATGGCTATCACTTTTGCCATTCTGATTACCTGTCAGTTCGGCCTGTCAAACAATTCCATTCAGGCCAACACCATCTGCGGTGCTATGCAGGAAGCCTTCGGCTGGGAGCCGATGTGGGTGGGAGTCGTATTGGCTGCTCTGGGATTGTTCATCGTTTTTGGCGGCATCCAGCGCATCGCCCATGTCAGCAGCATCTTGGTGCCTGTAATGGCTATTGGCTATGTGGTGCTGGCTATCGTCATTATCGTCATGAACATCGAGCAAATCCCACATATCTTCAAGATCATCGTGCTTGATGCTTTCGGCATCGAACAGATTGCCGGTGGCGGAATTGGTGCAACAATCATGAACGGTGTGAAGCGAGGCCTTTTCTCTAATGAGGCCGGTGAGGGTAGCGCACCTAATGTAGCAGCTACAGCTACGGTGTCGCATCCCGTCAAACAAGGTCTCATCCAAGCACTGGGTGTCTTTACCGATACCTTGCTTGTCTGCTCGTGTACGGCATTCATCATCCTGATCAGCGGAATTTATCGCGTACCCGAGCTCGACGGCATCGCCCTCACCCAGTCAGCCCTACAATCGGAAGTTGGCAACGCTGGCCCTGTTTTCGTGGCTATCGCCATCTTCCTCTTCGCCTTCTCCAGCATCATTGGCAACTATTATTACGGTGAGGCTAATATCCGCTTTATCACGCCAAACACGAAGCTGATGACCGTCTATCGTATCTTCTCAGCAGGCGTGATGGTGGTATTTGGAGCGATGGCAAGCTTCGAATTGGTTTGGAATATCGTGGACTTCTTCATGGCCTTCCTCACCGCCTGCAACCTCATTGCCATTGTACTCTTAGGCCGCTATGCTTTCCGCTTGCTCGATGACTACCGCCATCAGAAACGACAGGGCATCAAAGAGCCTGTATTCCATAAGAGTCTGGTACCTGAACTGAAAGACGAGATAGAATGTTGGGGAGACTGAAGATTAAACATTAAAGATTAAACATTAAATTCGCTTCGCTCAGAAGCATGACATATTAAATATTAGATATGAAGAATCTACTTACACGCCGTAGCATACGCAAATACAGCGACCGCGAAGTTAGCGAGGAGTTGCTCAATCGTCTGATGAACGAAGCAGCTCGCACCCAGACTATGGGCAACCTACAGCTCTATAGCGTCATCGTAACCCGTTCCAGCGAGATGAAAGAAAAACTTTCTCCAGCTCATTTCAACCAACCTATGGTGAAAGAGGCCCCCGTGGTGCTTACCATCTGTGCCGATTTCAACCGCACCTCTACCTGGGCCCGCTGTCGCAAGGCCGAGCCTGGCTACGATAACTTCCTGTCGTTCATCAACGCTGCCACCGACGCCCTGCTCTATACGCAGACACTTTGCAACCTCTTCGACGAGGAGGGACTTGGCTACTGCTATCTGGGCACCACCGTCTATCAGCCTCAGCAAATCATCGATGTGCTCCGTCTGCCCCAGCTCGTGATGCCAGTAGCCACAATCACCGTTGGCTGGCCTGCAGAAGAGCCTCCCCTCTCCGACCGTCTGCCCCTGGAGAGTTTCATCCATCATGAGACCTACAACGACTACCTTGCAACGGATATCGACCGTTTCTACGCTGCCAAGGAAGCCCTGCCTGAGAACCAGCACTTCGTGGAGATCAACCACAAAGAGACTCTTGCTCAAATCTTCACCGACATCCGCTATACACGCAAAGACAACGAGGCATTGTCAACAGAACTCATACACACATTAGTACGACAGGGATTCCTTCCTTATACAATAAATAAGGGGCTTTTCTAGTGAAAGCCCCTTATTCATTACATATCGTTTTCTTTAGTCTTCTATCACAATAGGCTTGTACTTAGGTACAAGGCTCTTCATGATAAACCAACCAATGAGGTAGGCCACAGAACAAATACAGAAGATAATCATATATCCAGCAGGCTTTCCGTTAAAGCCCAAAGCATGAAGCGGTGCAGACTTAACTTCACAACCATGCTGTTGGAATGCCTCAGCCAACTTCTCACCATCAGCTGCCAGTTCCTTGAATTCTTCACTATTCAATGTGGCCACAACAATTTCTGCCTTAGCAGAGTAGTCCTTACGAGCGATAAACTCAGCCTCGGCTTTATCCTTGTCAGGCAAAGCATTAAACTGGGTTTCAATAAAGCCGGCATCACTTTTCTGCTCAGCCGTCAACTTCTGCCCTGTTATATTTTCAATAATACCAGCACGTGTAGCATACTCGTCGAAGAATGAGCCACCACGTTTACGAGCTTTCTCAAAGGATGCCGTGGCTTTCTCCACATCTGGCAAAGTTGCAAAAGCAGAATCGACCTGCATATCTCCCTTAGCCAACAACTCCGTTGTAAGAAGATGCTTATAATTCTTTACGCTCATTTCCTCAGGTTCTGTTGATGTACCACCAGTCACGAGGAAGCTACCAGCAGCAAGAGTAAATAGCATACCAGAGCCTTTATTTATCAGGAACGAGCCAATACCGCCAGCCATAGAACCAATACCAGTAATAGTACCAATGGTTGACTTGGGGAACATATCACCAATGGTAGAGAACAGGTTGGCAGACCAAGCCTGATGACCAGCACCCAGGAAGCCAATCAAGATAGCTGGCCACCATACGCTGACCCCACCAAGAGGCTGAGCCAACAATCCCAAGAGGGGGAAGCAGGCAAAAATCAGCATAGCACGCATACGACCCAGATAAGGATTCATACCTTTTTTCTCCACAAAGAATGTTGGCAGATATCCACCACCAATAGAGACAAAGGTCACAATAGCATAAAGGGTGAGGATGAGCAGGATACCCATCGTAGAGTCACTGGTATAACCATAAAGATCACTAAAGTAAGCAGGTGCCCAGAAGAGGAAGAACCACCACACGCCATCGGTCATAAACTTACCAACGATAAACGACCACGTCTGCTTATATGCAAAGCAGTGCCAGAACGGAATGGTCTTTTCTTCCTTCACTTCTTCGCGATTCTGAACGTCAGCAATATCTTTATCCTGCTCAATATAATTCAACTCTGCCTGATTGACATATTTACTCTTTGCAGGTTTATCGTAGAGCCAAATCCACAGACCCATCCAGATAAATCCAAGCGCACCGATGATAATGAAAGCCATCTCCCAGCCATTGCCGTAACCTGCATCCTTAAAATAGCTCGCCATCACAGGGATAGTAGCGGGAGCTGCAAGAGCACCTACTGATGCGCCACTATTGAAAATAGAGGTAGAAAAAGCACGGTCCTTCTTGGGGAAATATTCTGCAGTCACCTTGATGGCAGCAGGGAAGTTACCAGCCTCACCAACAGCCAGAATCAAACGGCATGACAAGAAAAGCCATACAGAAATAGTCGTCAATGCAACGATACTGCCACCTGCCAATGAGGTTGCACCCCATCCACACGCAGCGTGAAGACATGCGCCCAATGACCATACAAAAATGGCAATAAGATAGCCTTTCTTTGTACCCATCCAATCAATGAACTTACCTGCAAAAAGATTTGCCACCGCATAAAAGATGGAGAAAAGACCTGTAATTGTACCATAATGATCATCTGTCCAGTGAAAGTCTGGAGCGATGAAGTCTTTCCAAGTCAGAGAGAGAACCTGACGGTCCATGTAGTTAACTGTTGTTGCCAGGAACAACAGTCCGCAAATGACCCAACGGAAGTTGGACATTTTTGTTTTTGCTAATGCGCTCATTTTCTTTATAATTCAGTTTTTAGTGTCAATATACTATCGGATATCTATGACAGGAATATTATCCTTGTCGTTATAATACAGGTTCTCGCCTGCCATACCCCAGATAAAGGTATAGTAATAGGTGCCTGCTGCAGCATGCATACTCCACTC
>CAZIKA010000005.1:0-35511 GCA_964539705.1 uncultured Prevotella sp.
TAATATAACTTTGTACGCATGGAAAAGAAAAAGGATACTATTTTGATTCTGAGCGGTGGCATGGATAGTGTGACGCTGCTTTACGACTACCAGGAACGCATTGCGCTGGCTATATCGTTTGACTATGGGGCTAATCATAATGCCCGTGAGATACCGTTTGCCCGTTTGCATTGCGAACGACTGGGCATAGAACATATCGTGATTCCCCTACAGTTTATGGGACAGTATTTTGAGAGCTCGCTGTTGCAAGGCTCTGAGGCAATCCCAGAGGGACATTATGCTGACGAGAATATGAAGTCAACGGTGGTGCCTTTCCGTAACGGTATCATGTTGAGCATCGCTACGGGTATGGCTGAGAGTCGTGAACTGCAGTATGTGATGATGGCTAATCATGGTGGAGACCATACCATCTATCCCGACTGTCGACCAGAATTCGTTGAGGCCTTCGATGCCGCTGCTTATGCTGGTACGTACAACGGGGTGCATCTTATTTCGCCTTATACGAACCTGACGAAAGGTCAGATTGCTGCACGAGGCAAGGAATTGGGCATCAACTATGCAGAGACGTGGTCGTGCTATAAAGGCGGCGAGAAACATTGTGGTAAATGTGGCACCTGCGTAGAACGAAAAGAAGCCTTAGCGGATGCAGGGATTGATGATCCTACTGTATATGAGTGAGAAGTGAGAGGTGAGAAGCTAGAGGTGAGAGGATAGTTTTGCTGATGTACAAATCGCTTGTGTCTATTCTCTCACCTCTCACTTCTCACCTCTCACCTCTTAAATCTACTTCTTCAACCAGCGGTCGAGCCACTCGAAGTAGGTGCGCTGCCAGAGGATACCGTTCTGAGGTTTCAGTACCCAGTGGTTCTCGTCAGGGAAGATAAGCAATTCTGCTTCGATGCCACGCATACGAGCGGCATTGAAGGCACTCATGCCCTGAGTAGCGTTGATGCGGTAGTCCTTCTCGCCATGGATGCAGAGGATAGGCGTATCCCATTTGTCCACGAAACGGTGAGGTGAGTTCTCGTAAGTCTTCTTGGCGCGTGCTGTCTGGTCTTTGTTCCAGTAAGCATCGTCGTATTCCCAGTTAGAGAACCAGTTCTCCTCGGTTTCTGTGTACATAGCCTCGAGGTTGAAAGCACCGTCGTGGGCTATGAAACACTTGAAGCGTCCGTCGTGATGACCTGCGAGGTAATACACGCTGAAACCACCGAATGATGCACCAACAGCACCCAGACGGTCGCGATCCACATAAGGCAGTTCATCGCAGGCAAAGTCGATAGCTGCCAGATAGTCCTGCATACACTGACCCGTCCAGTCGCCAGAGATCTCCTCCAGCCACTCCTGTCCGAAGCCGGGCAGTCCGCGGCGGTTAGGAGCTACGATGACATAGCCCTGAGAAGCCATGATGAAGAAGTTCCAACGATAGCTCCAAAACTGAGATACAGGACTCTGAGGACCACCTTCGCAGAAGAGCAGGGTGGGGTAACGCTTGTTCTTATCGAAATGAGGAGGCAGGATGACCCATGTGAGCATCTCCTTGCCATCAGTAGTGGGCACCCAGTACTGCTCCACGGAGGGCTTTGCAAGCTGGTCGAGGATTTCCTTGTTGACCTCGGTAATCTGTGCCAGTTTTGTATCATTGATAGTGTCACCAGGATTTACTACGTAAAGATCAGCAGGTGCTACATAAGAGTGACGCTCCATGAGTAGTTGCTTGTCGTTGAGCATCTGCAGGGAACCAAAGTCGGCCCAGTCGTTGGTCAGTTGCTTCACCTCACCTTGCAGGTTGGTCTTGTAGAGGTTCTCAGTAGCGTGCCATACACCTATATAATATAAGGTACGCGAGTCTGGAGCCCAACAGAAGTCGTCCACGTTAGAATCGAAACTCTCTGTAACGTAGGTCTTGGTATTCTCTTTGAGGTCATAGACGCAGAGACGGTTGCGGTCGGCCTCATAGCCATCGCGCTCCATAGAGAGCCAAGCCACATAGCGTCCGTCGGGTGAGAACTTAGGATTGGTATCATAGCCAACATTCATGTCTTTCAAACCCGTGTTGACGTACTGATTCTTGAGTGACTTTGTGGGGTCGAGCATATTGTCAATCTCGTAAGGAACAGTGCCGTCAGACACTACGCCCCATTCGTGGTTTTTGCAAAGATTCTTTGTTTTATCCAGACTCTTGCTCTCTACATCATAAAGGAAGATGTCAGAATCGGTGCTGACACTATATGATAGGCCAGTCTTGCAACGACAAGTGAAGGCGATGAACTTTGAGTCTGTACTCCAAGCCAACTGCTCCATGCCACCGAAGGGTTCCATGGGACACTCGAAGGGCTCACCCTCGAGGATATCGAAACCTTCAGCCTTCAACTTACCATCTTCCACTTCATATACAAATGGATGCTGGATGCTCTCTACATAGTGATCCCAATGGCGATACATCAAGTCGGTCACTACGCGACCAGTAGTCTTGGGCAGGTCGGCAGGCTTTTCCTTAATGATTTCGTTGAAGGGAATGCTCTGCAGTACGATGACCTTAGAACGGTCGGGTGAGAACATAAAGCCCTCAACCTTACCTTCCGTCTCAGAGATCTGCTTGCGAGCATCACCGTCGAGGTTCATCTGCCACAGTTCGCCACCCTTAAGGAAGGCAACGGTTTCGTTGTCGAGCCACTGAGCATCAGTCTCGTTGTCGGCATCGGTAGTAAGCTGCTTCTGCTCACTTCCGTCGGCATTCATCATCCAGAGCACCTGATGACTAGCGTTCTCTTCTACGCTATAGTAACCCATCTGGAAGACAACGTGCTGTCCGTCGGGTGAGGCCTGATAGCCACTGATGCGGCTCATAGCCCAGAGTGCCTCGGGCGTCATCTGGTCGTTTTCCAGTTGGATGGTCTGCTTCTCAATATTCACTTTGTTGTTGTCTTTCTGTTGTCCGCAGGAAACAAGCAGTAACGCTGCGGCGCTGATTGCAAGTAACTTATTCATAGGCTTAGAATTATTTCTTCTTCACGGGGTCGCAAGTCAGACCGCAACCCAGTTTCTTGAAAATCTTACGGTCAACTTCCGAGAGCATCACGGTAGAGTGAACCTGACAGCCACGCAGACGGGGCAGTTGCTCCAAAGCACGGCGGCACTGCTCATCGTCTTTCGAGAGTACGCTAAGGGCTACCAGTACTTCGTCGGTATGCAGACGTGGGTTCTTACCACCCAGATATTCTATCTTGGTCTTCTGTACAGGTT
Organism: uncultured Prevotella sp.; assembly: GCA_964539705.1. GTDB lineage: Bacteria > Bacteroidota > Bacteroidia > Bacteroidales > Bacteroidaceae > Prevotella. The sequence goes on from CAZIKA010000005.1 coordinate 3,247, forward strand.
CAATCAGACTCTGAGGAATGAGCTTTGCTTCATGACTGATACCAGCCAGATGTTTGGTGGCATTCAGCAACAATGCTGCAGAGCATCCCAGCAGAGGTGATGATTTGGCTGTGATGATGGTACCATCTTCTAGTTCCATGGCAGCCGAGGTCTGACCAGACAGTTCCTGCTTGGCCTGTGCGGCAACGGTGACACGACGATAGGCGGTAGTGATCTTTGCCTGATTGAAGAGCATCAGAATCTTGTTGATCTCCTTGTCGTTGTCTTTGCCTTCTGCCATCTTGTTGGTGGCATCGTAGTAACGACGGATAATCTCATCGCGACTGGCCTGACAGCATACCTCGTCGTCGCTGATGCAGAAGCCCACCATATTAACACCCATATCTGTAGGCGATTTATAGGGGTTCTCACCATAGATACCTTCGAACAGTGCATTGAGTACGGGGAAGATCTCGATGTCACGGTTATAGTTGATGGCTATCTTGTCGTAGGCCTCCAGATGGAACGGGTCAATCATGTTCACATCGTTGAGGTCGGCAGTAGCAGCCTCGTATGCAATGTTGACGGGGTGCTTCAGAGGCAGACTCCATACGGGGAAGGTCTCGAACTTCGCATAACCGGCGCGGATACCACGCTTGTTCTCGTTGTAGAGCTGGCTTAAGCAAACAGCCATCTTGCCAGATCCAGGCCCAGGAGCAGTAACGATGACCAACTCGCGAGAGGTCTCCACGTAGTCGTTCTTGCCAAAGCCTTCATCGCTAGCAATGAGCTCCACGTTGTGGGGATAGCCATCGATGAGGTAATGAACATACGACTTGATACCCATGCGCTCCAAACGATGACGGAACTGGTCGGCAGCGTTCTGACCATTGTAGTGGGTAATCACAACAGAACCTACCATGAAGTCACGGCTCATGAATTCCTCGCGCAGACGGAGCACGTCCTCATCGTAAGTGATGCCCAGGTCGGCACGTACTTTATTCTTCTCGATATCCTCGGCACTAACCACGATGACGATTTCCAACTGGTCGCGCAACTGTGCAAACATACGCAGTTTACTGTCGGGCTTGAAGCCAGGGAGTACGCGAGATGCATGGTGATCGTCAAAGAGCTTGCCACCCAGTTCGAGGTATAGCTTACCATCGAACTTGGCAATGCGCTCACGGATATGTTCAGACTGAATTTTGAGATATTTCTCGTTGTCGAAGCCTATTTTCATTGTATGATAATGGTTGGGTTATGGTTCGGTTTACTTACGACTTTGTTGCTGCTTCTGAATCTCAGCTGCTTTCTTCTGCATTTCCTCCAGACGTGCGGCTAGTCCGCCCATCTTCTTGGGGTTAGCCTGATTCTCCTTGTACTTGGCTTCCAGGATAGCCAGAAGCTTAGCGTCGTCAGTGGTCTTACGGAGTGTCCACATGATGGCTGCTGAGAAGAACAGAGAGATGAAGTAGTAGAAGTTAAGACCAGAGCCATAGTCGTTGAACATGAAGAAGAACATCACAGGCATAATGTACATCATCCACTGCATCATCTTCATCTGCTCGGCCTGCTGACCTACCATCTGGTCACGCTGTTGGCGCATGGTCATATAGCTGTAGAGCACGTTGCTCACGCAGAACAGGATACAGGTGAGTGAGAGGTGGTCGCCAATGAGCCAGAGGTCGGTGTTCCATTGTCCGATGAAGGGGATGGGGTCGTAAGTCGACAGGTCGTCCATCCACAGGAACGACTCACGGCGCAGTTGGATAGCATTTGGCACGAAGTTGAACATTGCAATCCAGATAGGCATCTGAATCAGCATGGGCAGACAGCCACCCAAAGGCGAGACGCCGTATTTCGCATAGAGAGCCATCATGGCCTGCTGCTTCTGCATCTGGTCTTCGGGCTTGTCGTACTGCTTGGTGGCCTCTTCGAGTTTTGGCTTTAAGACGCGCATCTTGGCACTTGACATATAGCTCTTCTTCACCATAGGATAGGTGATTGCCTTCAGCAGCAAGGTGATGAGAATCAGCACGATACCCATTGGCAAACCAAGTTTGGTGAGCCAGTCGAACACATAGAGGGTGAACCAACGGTTGATGAAACGGAACAAAGGCCAGCCGAGATATACCAGACGCTCCAGTTCGAGGTCTTTGCTAAACTCGCTCTGATCCTCAACGTCCTGAATCAGACGGAAGTCGTTGGGACCCAAGTACATCTCAAACTCAGAGGGCTGAAGACCTGTGGGGTCGAACTTCGTGGTGAGGCGTGCTTCGTAGTATTTCAGAATACGTGAATTCTTGTCTTGAGGGGTGCTGACGAGTTCTGCGCCAGTATTAAAGGCGTCCTTAGAGATAAGGGCTGCAGAGAAGTACTGGTTCTTGAAAGCCACCCAGTCGATGGGCTCCTCAGTCTTCTCGCGCTTGTCGGAAGTCTCGTTGAGGTAGTCGGTACCACCATCGCTGAACTTATAAGTCAGGGCCGAACGGTAGTTCTCAAACGAGAAACCGCGCTCCTGCTGACGACAAGAGTCCTGCCAAAGTACTGTCACTTCCTTATTGGTGGGGTCGAGCTGGTCGCTAAGTCCGATGGCCTGCATTGAGAAATGCAGCATATAGTCAGGACCCAGACGGTATTTGAACACCAGTCGTCCGTTGCCCTGAGCCTGAGCCGTCATCGTGAGCGAGCCGTCAGCCTCCTGAGTAGGAGCGAAGTAGAGGTCGCGGGTGTTGATAAACTGGTTCAGTCCCTTGATGATGAAGTCCATGTGCTGACCGTTCTCCGTGAAGAGTTGAACACCCATATTGTTCAGGGTATCCTTGTGTCCTAGGATGCGAGCACTGGCAATAGTACCACCGAGTGTGTTGAAGGCCAGCTCCAGAGAGTCATTCTTTAGTGTTACCAGCTTGTTGCTGCCTGCCAGGGAGTCGCTCAGAGAAGGGAAGAAGAGGGCTGCAGAGTCAACGGCAGCAACAGTTTCCTTTCCTTTCAGCGTGTCCTGTACAACTGGTTGAGCCTTCTGTGCCTCCATAACGGCGGCGATGCTGTCCTGCTCATGTTGGTAGGCTTCTATTTCTGCCTGTGAGGGTGAGCTCCAATAGCTGAAAACAATCAATACTACAGCAATAAGACTGAAGCCAATCAAAGTGTTTCTGTTCATATTTTTATGATGCTTTTATTACTTTTTTTAAAACAAGGTGCAAAGTTACGAAAAAAAATCATAACTTTGCACGCAGATATGAGAAAATTAGCATTATTTATTGTGGCAGCTAGTGCACTGGGTGCTTTGGCTGCTGAGCCAAAGAGCAATAACAACGCTTCTTTCTATCGGCTTTTTGCGCCGCTCACGTTTTATCATAACGTAGCAAGTAGTCAATTGTCAATATCTTCGAACAATACAGACGAGGTGAATCAGGCTATTGATCAGGCATTGATGCATGTCTATCTGACCCGACCGGATCTGATTCAGATTACCCAGACGGAACAGGAGGAGGCTGGCACGCTGCGACAAGATATTATGGAGACAACGGTAGCCCAGACGGTAGAGATGGTGGAGCAGGCCGCTCCGATGCCTGAAGCTCCTGAGGCGGCACCAGTAGAGGTGGTAGTGGAAAAGCCTAATTTTTGGAAATACAAGGGCGACGGCTCCCTGCAGTTTATGCAGAACTATGTCAGCGAAAACTGGTATAAGGGTGGTGAGAGCAATTATTCTGCTATCGGAACAGTGACCCTTGAGGCCAATTATGACAATAAGGAGAAATGGAAGTGGGATAACAAACTGGAGATGAAGCTTGGCTTCCAGACATCACCTTCTGATACGGTGAATAAGTTTAAGACCAATGAAGATATTATCCGTCTGACCAGCAAGGTGGGTTTGAAGGCTGTCAATCGTTGGTACTATACGTTGCAGTTGCAAGCCTACACCCAATTCTATCATGGATTGAAGTCAAACAATACGAAAGTATTCTCAGACTTTATGTCACCTTTTAACCTGAGTGTCGGTCTTGGTATGGATTACAAGGTAGAGGCGTTGAACAAGCGTTTGACGGGTACCATCAACATGTCACCTCTGGCTGTGAACTACCGTTACGTGGATCGTGCTGACCTAGCTGCCAGTTTTGGTGTGAAGGTAGATGAGGGTGATACTCACGCGCTGACCGACTTCGGTTCGCAGCTCACGGCTCAGCTGGAATGGAAGTTGACTGATGTCCTGTCATGGAAGACGCGTGTGTACTGTTTTACTAGCTATCACCGCACACAGCTGGAATGGGAAAACACGTTCAATCTGAAAGTATCAAAGTATATCTCGGCTAACCTGTTCCTGTATCCTCGTTTGGATGACTCGAACAAGAAATTCAATACAGACGGGTCTCGCATGAGCTACTGGCAGTTCAAGGAGTACTCATCGCTGGGATTCTCGTATAATTTCTAAGAACAGAGAAGTTTATAAGGACATGTTGCGCATCGGTCGGTATCAGCTGTAGGCTGGTAAGGGACAGATGGATTGAACATGTCGTCGATAGTAGTCCTGAGCAGTTCCATGAAGCGTGGAAAACTTGGGGCTACGTCTGTTATGGGCTCTTTGCCAAAGCGTAGGGTGGGGTCGTAGTTGTTGCCGCCAGAATGCTGGATAAACAATAGGGCAGGAGAAACAGGAATGTCAGGGTATTTCTGCTTGACTAATGAGGCATAGAGGAATGTCTGGAGATAATAGTCGCTATGGTTGGCAATATTATCCTGGCTGAAGATCGCATCCACGTCGGCAAGTGGCTTGACGGCGCGACTGCCCGTCTTGTAGTCGATGACCCTGATGCGCTCTTGTCCGTCCTTGACTATACGGTCGAGGCGGTCAATACGTCCTCCGATGGTGGTGCTGATATGAGGTGTCTGGAAGGCACCCTTAACATCGGTCTCCAGTCCGATAATGCTGAAAGGAGCCAACTCAAGGTCGATGGTAAGAAGTTGTCGCAGATAGTGAATAAGTACCTCGCGGTTGATGAGCTGCAGACCATTGAGTGAGGTTTGCTTGATGTCGCTGACATTCAACTCTTTCTGCATGGCTTTATCCACAGCCCGCTCTATTTCAACACGTTTCTTGAGCAACTCTTGGATATCGCTTTTCAGAATTTGATGACTCTTTGCCATCAACTGTTCGTAGATCATCTGAGAGGCTTCGTGGAAGATGTTTCCGAAGCTACGGTTGTCAATGGTGTCTTCATCGTTTTCATCTGGCTCGGTCAGTTCGCATTCGTATTTGTAGTAATACCTCAACGGGCAGCGCAGGTAGGTGTTGATGGCTGTGGGGGAGAGGAAAGCAGGGTGACGCTTCTGCTCCAGATGTATCACGGGAGGCACTCTTCGTTGGATTGTTGCTGGTACCTGAATGGTATGGAACTGGATGTGATGGTGCTGATAATGCTTGTCGACCATCAGCTGTAGCATGAATCGTGACATCTCACCCGTCTGTCCGTCGTTGGTGCTGTTGTTGTAAAGAATGGTGATATCTGATGCACGCTGCAGTAGTCTGTGGAAATAGTAGCTGTAGATCGCGACCTTATGGTCGATGGTAGTCAGCTCATAAGCTTTGCGAATGGTGTAGGGGATGAACGAGGTGTCGTTGACACCGCGAGGCATATTCCCCTCGTTGCAGGAAAGGAGAATGACGTGCTGGAAGTCCAGGTTGCGTGTTTCGAGTACGCCCATGACCTGAATGCCTTCAATCGGTTCTCCATGAAACGGAACAGAGGTAGACTGAATCAGCTGGTTGACAAGGCGCAGCAGGGTGTTGTCGTTGACATCGAGGTCGCCGTTCTTGATAAGTGCATCTAATCTATTGATGAGGGTATAGGCACGGAAGATGCATTCCTGGAATAAGGGGTCGGTGTCATCGGTGCTATGTGCAATTCTCTGTATGATGCCAAGTAGCCAAGGTAACAGTGAATCATCAGTATTGGTAAGCATCTCGCGTGCTTCCTCTGTTGGTAAAGAAGAGAGATAAGGATGCCGAAGCGTGGTGTCGAGATAGCGTCTGCGAAATCTCTGGTGCTGTTGGTCGTATCCAAGAATACGCAAGTCGATAAGCTGCAGAATAAGTGATGATACTGGTGATTGTGACAATGGATAGCCCGTGGTGATATTGACTTTGTCGATTTCATCAGGCAGACAATGGATGACGGTAGGCAGGAGCGTCTCATCGCACATGACAATCGCCGTACGGCGTCCGTCGGCATATCGTTGAGCGTTGCGTAGCCACTGACTAACGTATCTGCCTTGTGCATTCTCCGTCGTGGCAGAGATATAGCTGATCTGTTTGGGCTGCTCAAAATTGCCGTAGATGGCTTTGTCTGTGGTGTCCAGTTCACATGGAAAATCTGCCATCTGCTGCTTGATATAAAAACCAGCATCGTTGCTGTCCAGATATGAGAGGTCGAAATCCCAATAGAAGGCTGCTTTATCCTGTTGACGCAGCGTTTTGAAAAGACGCTGTTCTACTTTCTGAATCAGGTTAAAGCCCACAAAGAGGTAACGACTATAGGTGGAAGAAGGTGCATTGGATGACAGGTCGGACTCGGCAACTTCACGATAGAGGGCACCTTCGTAGGCAAGGCCTTGTGAGGCAAGATGCTCATTAAAGTCATGATAGATAGCCCCCATCTTTGACCATAGCTTTAGAAAACGCATCTTGAGTTCCGTATTCTGGTCGTCGGTGAAGTTGCTGAAGAAACGTTGGATTGCCTGTCGCTGCTCTTCTGTGAGATAGCTGATGTCATCCAGTTCGTGGATATCACGGACGTTGGCAAAGACCTTATCGGCGTTAGCCATGTTTTTGTCGATATCATCGAAATCGGCCAAGAGCAGTTGCCCCCAACTGTAGAAATGGTCAAGTGATTCGTTAATGCCCGTTTGGGAAACGAATGATTTATGCAGGTCGCACACCAGTTTGATTGGGTCAGCCACCGTGCGCTGACTGTAGTTGCGAAACAGATCACTAATGGTGATATAGGCGGGACTCCAAATTGGAGAGTCAGACTTGCTGGCCAGGTACTGGTTGAGGAAAAGGGCAGCACGCTTGTTGGGGAAGACAACAGCGATACGCGATAGGTCGGAGCCGTATTTCTGAAGGATGTCTTCGGCTACATATTCTAAAAAGGTCTTCATACGACTTCGATGATTTGATTACTATAAACGAACCAGAGGAAACCTGTGACGTGCTGATGTCCCATCTGCGACAGCAGATTCATGTATTCGAGTACCTGCTGACGATATGCTTCACGCTGATGTCCGAACTTAAAGTCAATGACAACGGTATTCTTCCCGTCTGTCATCACACGGTCAGGACGGCGCTCCTCACCGTTGGGCAGCAGGATAGTACATTCATTATAGAGTTTCCATTTGGGCGAGAACCAATCTGCTACACGCGGATCTGCCATACGTTTTCGAATCATGTCGAGAATCTTTGTAGGCGACAGGTTAGCATCATAGAGGATACCCTCCATCTCCATGCCTTGCAGTGCCTGCTCGATGTCATCAGCAGTGCGTATATGGGCAAAGACATTATGGAGCACATTACCCATTTTAATATAATTGGATTGCTGTGCCATCTCGTCATCATCGTTGTCGTTGACGAACTCTTTGCTCAGGTTACTCTGCTTAAATGATGTCTTAAGTCCGTATGACTCAATATCAACGGGTATCAGGGTACTGGTGCGGATGAAGGGATTGGGATCATTGCTCTTGTCCTTGTGCTTTTCCTCTTTGGGAGGCATCACTCCGAAAGAGAAGACGATAGGCTGCTTCTCGTTGTCCATTCCTTCTAAGGTGATGTCGGGAAACTGGAGCTTGGACAGCACCTGCTCTATTAATATGGAACGGGTGCCTTTTGCTTTACGCTTTCCTATAATATAAAGGCTTTTGGCGGCCCTGGTAAAGGCAACATAGAGCATGTTGAGATTGTCAACCATTAGCTGTTGGTGCTCTGTGTGGTAGTCTTTCTCATAGATGGTTCCCTTCATGCCTTTTTCACTATAGTCGATAGGGGCTAAAGGCAGTTTGTCGAAATTCTCTCCCGTAGGCACACACCAAAGGACGTCAGATAACTCCAACTTCCAGTCGCAAAACGGGATAATCACATGATCGAATTCAAGACCCTTGGACTTGTGAATGGAAATCAAACGGATGCCGTCAACGTCAGGACACTGAATGGTCTTTGCACATATGGTGGTGTCCCATTCTTTTAAGAACGCATAGATATTTGATGATTTCTCGCCTGCAAAACTGATTACCTGATCATAGAAAGCACACAGATAGCCACTCTGACTCTCCATGTCTTGCAGGTTGAAGATATTATAAAGGTGTTCGGTAAGGTCGTAGAGCGGCATTCGTAAGAGCTCTGGCTCAAAAGACTGTGGCAACGAACCTTTGATATCTCCACTATATGCTTTGGCTAAGAAAGCGCGTGTAATCAGGTCGTCGGGGTGGGTAAGAAAACGCAGTGCCTGGATGATAATTTGTACGGCTGGGGATGCGTCAAGTCTGAAAGCTTCGTCGCTGACAAGACTGACGTCGGGCAGCGCATTCATCAGGTGATTGGCAACTAAAGCAATATTGCTGTTAGAACGTAACAGGATAGCAATATCTTTGGATTTCACGCCTTGTGAAAGAAGTTCAGAAATATGTGTTGTCGTATCGTTAAGCGTATGTTGTACATAGTCATCTGAAGGATACAGATGGATGTCAATGCGTCCGTCGTGTGGCTTGTCCTCGGGATATTCCTGCTTAACGTCTTCATAGACCGACACTTCTTCAATAGTAGCGGCTTCTTTGAAGAACTTATTGTTGAATTCGATAATGTTGACACTCGAACGATGGTTGGTTCTCAGAGGCTCCTCATGAATACGCTGTTCACCGTTGGAAAACTCGCCTTTGATGTTTGCCAGAAGACGCCAGTCGCCGCTACGCCAACGATAGATGCTCTGTTTGACATCGCCCACGATGAGGCTTGACGAATTGTGGCTCATAATTTCGTTGAGCAGTACTTTGAAGTTCTTCCATTGAACTGTAGAGGTGTCCTGGAACTCGTCTATCATGATATGCTCCAACTGCGAACCAATCTTCTCAAAGATAAAAGGTGAGTCGCTGTCACTAATCAGTGCATTAAGAAATTGTTGCGTGTCAGAAAGAAGGAAACGATTGGCATCTTTGTTGAGCTCCTCTACCTTTGCCTCGATGCTGCCTAATAGTCGCAGTTGGTTCAGATGCTTTAATGTAAGAACGGCCGACTGATAGCGTCGCCATTGACGAGGTTGTTCTTCAATAGCGGAATTTAGGAGTTTTATGAGTTTGCTCTCAACAAGTGCGTGAATCTGCTCTTTCTTAGGACAGTCCTTAGCGTACCATTTCGAAGGGTCGTCTTTTGCGGCTTCTACAGTTTTGTTTATAATGTCATTGCTGAGTTCTTCGTTCTGTAACTTTTTAAAGAAAGAGCATATGCCTTTTTCTTTTTGAGCAAAGTTGGTGATATCAAGTCCTTCTGCCTGAATAATCTCGAAAAATGAATCACCTATCTGCTTCATGCTTTTTGCGGCACCATCGCGCTCTTCACGTAGCATCTTAGTGTACTCGTCAAAGAAATCTGTTTCATTGAATACTGCGTGCAGCTTCTCCCTTTGTTCTTTATAGTAATCACGGAAGATGGTAAGACCGAATTTCTTGATTTGCCAGATGACGTTCCAAGAGCGGTCTTCGTTAATAGTATCCATGATATATTTCAATAGCCATTTCAGTAGCCGATCGGTGACTTGCAGACTCTCTATCAGCTGGTCAACTGCTTGCTCCTCTACTTGCTTATCATTCAGTCCAACACGCAGATTAGCAGTTAGCTCGAGCTCGCGAGCCAGGTTGCGGAGCACGCATTGAAAGAATGAATCAATGGTTCCAACCCGGAAATAACTATAGTTGTTAAGAATATTCTGGAGGGCCATTCCTGCCCGTTCAGGAACAATAGACGGGTTTATATCTGGATCTTTGCAAATGGCATCGAAATAAACCTTGGAGTCGTCAAGTCCCCGCCATACACCATAGAGTTGACTCAGAATACGAAGCTTCATCTCTGCCGTTGCTTTGTTGGTGAATGTAACGGCAAGGGTTGACCTATAGGCTTGAGGATTCTTGATGAGTAACTTGATATACTCAACAGCGAGAGTGAAAGTCTTTCCGCTTCCTGCGCTGGCTTTATAAACAATAAGAGGGGCTACCATCGGCCAAACAGTTCGAATGTGAATTTACAACCCATGTCTTGATATTCGAAATTAAGGAAACTGCTAAAGAGTCCCATTGAGAAATAACGGCAAGTGAAGCCGTAGCCCAACTCGGAATATTGGCGTGTGTGTTGAATATTCAACGTACTGAGATAAAGTTTTTCACGTTCAACGTAACGACCTACTATCGGTACGAGGAAACCTGCCATAAGTGGAGTCTCAAAGGATACGTTACCTCTGAGATAATATTTTGACTCATTGTAAAGGCTTGGATCGAGCATTTGGAAATTGCCTGCCCAGTCATCGTCCCATCCACCAGGAAGATTGTTGTCGTGGAAATGGGCAAAGTCCATGAAGAAGTCGTTCTCCTTTGTTGTATAGAGACCTCCACCCAGTCGAAGGTTGAGAACTTGGGTGCGACAAAGATGATGTTTATGTGAAACGTCGGCCTCCCATCTTTCGTAATTGATGTATTTGTGGTTTACCTTTACACCGCGTTCGTAGTCAACGGTCAGCATGGGTGCATTCTCCCAAGGACGTAAGTTAAGGCTTAGTGAGGGAGCCAGTGAATAATAGCTTGACTCTTTACCATAACTTTTCATTGCAGACGCATTCATTGAAGTGCGGTAGTGATAGACCAAACCGGTCTCTACTCGCAGCCATTTCTTTGGTTGGATATGGTGATGCAATCGGATATAGTTGTCATCAAACAAGTTGAGATTCATTTCTTCCAACTCTGGCAGGTCGCCTTGCTCCTTCTTAATTTCGTCCAGAATCACTGAACTACCAATTCTGTGGTCGTTGCCAAATACCAGATCAACGCCAGCATCTAGCTGATGATTATATTGAAGACTAATAGGAGCTCGGTAATAGAATTCTCTGTATTTAAAGTTATAACCGGCAAAGGGGTTGAAGTTAACCCAAGCGTTTGATGAGAATCGGTATTGGGCACCTAACTTCATCCTATATGAGAAACCCTTGCTCTGGCTGTAGCTAATATATTGAGGGTCGAGGATGGGCGATAGCTTTACATAGCCTTTATCCGACTCTGTGCGTAAGCTGTTAATGAGGTTTTCACCAATAAGATCCCATCCAATCTCTTTTAAATAATTATGGTGTCGGGTTGGAACGTCCTGAGGTTGTTCTTCTTCTTTTACCCATGCCTGTGTAACCTCCAAAGTGTCGGGCTCTTGCTCCGGCTCTTCGTCTACTAAGAGTCCATGCTTACGGTCAAAGTCCTCATAGACTAATAACTCTGCTTCTGACAGACTTGTTGGTCGAATAGAGTCCATTAGCAATCGGTCGCCTTTCACGTTAACAGAATCGGGTAGGGTAATAGGACAATCAAAGATAGCCTCAAACTGTGAGGAAACATCGTTTCCACCGAACTTGAACGAGATGTTAGTCTGGCAGATTTTGGGGAGAAGAGCACGTGCTCCCTTATCGCCCATCATGATAAGTGTCTGGAATTTGATCATGTCAAACTCACCGTCCATCTCAACTTGCTCAATGCGGCCAGTACGCTCATCAAGGATAGCCTTGCCTCGCACCAATTGGGTGTTGCGTACGATGCGTGGACGAAAGTAGAGACGAACCTTATGATTAGCCAAGGGCACCGTCCGGTATTGGTAATAGATCCTGTTCTCTTTACAGAAGGGCGAAAGTATGTGGTCATCGTAAATGGTGACATTGTAGAACTTAGGCGTAAGATATTTGAACAATACCGACATTGTACGGCGATTACGAGGAATGGTGGTGCAATAAACCTGCCACCTGTTCTCGTATTCACCAACGCCCTTAAATGTAAATCGACTGTATTCCTCGCTGACAAAGGTCCTTTCGCCATGGGAAATTGAATACATTGAAGGGATAGCTAGAAGACCTGCGTTACGCTTGTTTACTTGATAGAGATGCTTGGCATAGACGTTTGTTGTAAACCCATCCAACTCGTCTTTATACTTGTGCATAAAGCTGAACAAACGATTCATGACCAGCGTATCTACTTGATTCGCGCCGGTCATCGATGTCGTAATAGTTAAGGAGATGAATATGGTTAGCAGTATGCGTTTCATCTCATTTTGGAGGGTCTTTTTGTTTATCCGAGATATTTCATAAGGATTCTTGCGTTGCCGGAATCGCGTAGTTTAGCAATGCTCTTCTCGCGAATCTGTCGTACGCGCTCACGTGTGAGTCCTAATTCATCACCGATTTCTTCCAAACCTTTCTCATGGCAGCCAATGCCAAAGCATTCGCGGATAATGATAATCTCACGATCCTTCAATACTCTTGACAATACGGAGTTGAGCTCCTGAGCCATTGATTCATGGTCTACATGACGGTCGGTACGGCTATCGTCACCGCTTGCCATCACGTCAAGCATGCAGTTGTCCTCGCCGTCCTGAAAAGGTGCATCAATAGACACGTGGTGGCTATCAGCCTGCATGGACTGACCAATCTTTTCTTCATCAAGGTCGGTCATCTCGGCCAGCTCGCTGACAGAAGGATGGCGTTGGTTCTCCTGCTCGAATTTATTAATCTCGTGGTTTATTTTATTAAGAGAACCAACCTGGTTCAGTGGCAGACGCACAATGCGACTCTGTTCTGCAATAGCCTGCAGAATGCTTTGACGAATCCACCATACGGCATATGAGATAAATTTGAAACCGCGTGTCTCGTCAAACTTCTGAGCTGCTTTTATCAGACCAATGTTGCCTTCGTCAATCAAGTCTGTCAGGGTAAGTCCCTGATGCTGATATTGCTTGGCAACAGATACCACAAATCGAAGGTTGGCAGTGACTAATTTGTCTTTTGCACGTTCTCCTTCTGGGCCGCCCTTGCGAATCTTTTGTGCCAACTCTATTTCCTCATCAATACTGATAAGGGGAGCACGGCCGATTTCAACGAGATACTTGTCAAGTGCTTCGCTTGAACGGTTTGTGATACTCTTCTGAATTTTTAGTTGTCTCATCTCTTCTTCTATTTCTTGGAATTCCTAAACTAACTGCCTGATATATAGGCCTATACGTATAAACACTCTTATTTTGCGGATGCAAAGTTACAAAAAATATCAATACGTTGTTCTCGCAACGTCCACATTTTTTTGTTAAAAAAAGAAAAACGGAATTATTCTATTGTAACAATTAATGTGGTTTCTGTAGCATCTGTAATACAGAAACGTGCATCAGGTCTATGGCTTACAAGCCAGATAATCTGTCCGTCTTTATCACAGAGTACCAAAGTGCGTCGCTTTTGAAATATTGAGAGATGCCTATCAGTTAGATAGTCGCTCACCAGTTTTGTTCCTTTCATGCCATAAGGCAAGAATCGATCACCCGTTTTTGTTGGACGAAGAGTCAGAGGAAAATGGACGGATGAAGCATCAAGGCATGCAAAATCTGCACTTCTCTCAAGATGCTTGCCTTTTTCATTTTTGAGGCGAATCTTCATTGTTTCGGTGTAGATATAGGTGCCTGTTTCAGGGATCTTGATCTCTGGCAGATTATTCTGTTGCTTTTCCAATATCAGTAGCCCTTGGTGGATAGTAAGTTGGTGGGTTTGTGATAACCATTCTCTTCCAGCTTGTGGTGATAATAACGACTGGCAGATATTCTCTATGACAGATGAGGGGAAGTGATATGGGTTAAGCCATTGGAATAGTATGCTTTCAGGAGATGGCTCTTGTTTTAGCCGCTCTATCTCAATGGCGTTATTGATAATAAGCCTTTGGAGTGCCTGATTGGCGTATTCGTCATATATCAATATGGCTTCACTGATATGTTGTGCTGTTTTCAGAATGTTTTCCTTAGCAGAAGCATTGATGGCTTCCAATTGAGGAATCACATTGATTCGTAATTTGTTTCTCACAACATCAGCCTGTAGGTTGGTCGAGTCGGTTACATAGTCCTGCTGCTGTTCTTGGAGCCATTCCTCAATGTCGTTCTTGCTTACGCAGAGTAGGGGACGTAGTATGTTCCCGTTGCGTGGCTTGATTCCTGAGAGACCATGAATACCTGTGCCGCGAAGCAGGTTGATAAGAATCGTTTCTACAGAATCATTCTGATGATGTGCTACACAGATACCATCGGCTCCGATATCTTTTCTGAGCTGTTCGAAGTATCTGTAACGCAGTTCGCGCGCGGCCATCTCTATGCTTATCTTATGTGTTTCGGCATAGGTGTTAGTGTCGAAATGGATGGTGTGCAGTTCAATACCCTTCTTTTCGCATAGTTCTTTGACAAAGTTCTCATCGCGATAGCTCTCGTCTCCTCTTAGTAAGAAGTTACAATGCACGGCTTCTATCTGATAGCCCAGTTTCTTTAGCAATAGCAAAAGACAGACACTATCGGCGCCCCCGCTCAGAGCCACCAGATAAAGTTTCTTGGTATCGAGCAGTTGATATTTCCCTATGAAATTCCTTACTTTATTCAACATAAAGCACTAGCCCTTTCAGGTATTCACCTTCTGGATGGTATATGTTGATGGGATGATCGGCAGGTTGGTGAAGCTGGTGTAGTATCCTTACTTTACGTTTTGCCTGTGCTGCAGCGGTGAATACGGCATTACGGAAGTGATCTTTCGTCACCACCTGTGAGCATGAGAACGTGAAAAGAATACCTCCCTTATCGATTTTTTCAAGTGCTTTCTCGTTGAGGCGGGTATAGCCTTTCAGTGCATTGTGCAGTGCGCCACGATGCTTAGCAAATGCGGGTGGGTCTAGAATGATAAGATCGTACGACTTGTCGCTATTAGCCGAGATGCTATCAATGTATTTGAAGGCATCCTCACAGTAGGCCTGATGACGCTTGTCATCGGGGAAATTGAGGTCTACGTTGCGCTTGGTCAGTTCAATAGCTTTTGCTGAACTGTCTACCGAGTGTACCAGTCGTGCACCTCCTCTCATGGCATAGAACGAGAATCCTCCTGTATAGCAGAACATATTTAGCACACGTTTCCCATGGGCGTATTTCTCAAGCAGAGCTCGGTTTTCTCGTTGGTCAACAAAGAATCCTGTCTTTTGTCCCCTCAACCAGTCTACATAGAATCGGAGCCCGTTTTCTATGGCAATATTATCATCGCTATTTCCTAAGAGAAAACCATTCTCTGGTTCCATAAAGGGAAGGGTGGTCTCACTCTTATAATAGATGTTTTCTATAATCCCTTTCATGACATCTGCTAATGCTTTGGCTACAGCGTGACGAGCCATATGCATACCGATGCTATGTGCCTGCATAACAGCAGTCTTGTCGTAAATATCAATGATGAGGCCTGGCAGTAAGTCGCCTTCGCCGTGTACTAGCCGGAAGGCATTTGTGTCAGAACTTCCTGCCAGTCCAATAGCTTGGCGCATGGTGTATGCAGATAGAATGCGTGAATGCCAGAATTCATCGTTGATTTCTGTGTTGTTGAAGGTCAGAATTCTGACGGCAATAGAGCCTTGTTGGTAGTGCCCTACAGCGATGAAATCGCCTCTTTCTGTAACCACGCGTACTACGTCGCCCTCCTCTATTCCGCTATCGCTATGATGAATGGCGCCTGAAAAAACCCATGGATGAAAGCGCATTAAACTCTCTTCCTTACCCCTTTTTAAATATATTTGTTTCATTCTTTTCGCTTTTTATAATGAGTTGATACTCATTTGTTTCTTTTAATTTGTTAATCTCTTCATATAACTTGATGCAAGCCCATGCATCGGTAGCTGCATATTGCTTCTGCTTGTCACTTAATATGTCGGCTTCCCAGTTGCTTAGCTGTTGACGCTTGCTTATTTTTTGCCCAAAGAGATTGGCATAGAGTTTCTGTAAACTCAAATCTTCAATACCTAAGTCGCGTGCATGATCTTGAATATCGATGAAATGGCCTGTTTTGAATGTGGCTAACTTGCTGAGAGCGTTGATATCATCGTGCCACGATAGTCCTATCTTTGTGATAGTTTTGTCTTCCAGTAATTGGATAAGTGAAGGTGTTAATCCTGTATGGTTGAGTCTGAAGAGAAAGCAGATGTCAGACGTTGACACTTGTAGAAGTGATACTTTGTATTGATGCCCTTTTCTGAAAGACGGACGTGTCTCAGTGTCGAAGCCGAGAATAGGTTGAGTCATCAGATATCTGACAGCTCTCTCTGTTTCTCCGGCAGTCAGGATTACAACGATCTTTCCTTCAAACAGGGCTACGGGAAGCGATGGAATCAACGACTTGTCGAACTTGTTGTATATTGTTTTAAGCATCATAATTCGTTTTCGAGGTGCAAAAATACAAAATATTTCATAATAATTACGCTTTAATTCATATTTATTTTCTACCTTTGCAAAAGAATTAACGAATAACAAGAAAATGTCAAAGGTTACAGACAAGAAAAAATCGAGGAAATCTCAGGAGAATAGTCAGAAGACTTCGGTCTCAGAAACAATAGGCTTTTCCAAAATTATAGAATTTTTCCGAAACGAGCGAATACATTTTATAATAGGCATACTGCTGTTGGCTGTGTCTGTATGTATGGCATGGTCGTTTGTCTCGTTCTTCTCTACTGGTGCTTTAGATCAGAGTATCATCGAGAATCTTCATGATGGTGATATGGGTGGACGTGTGTTCCAGAATGCGATTGGTAGTCTAGGTGCATGGATGTCTTATTTCTTTATGAATCAGTGCTTTGGTGTGGCAGCCTTTGCTATCCCCTTGTTCTTGTTGCTCTTGGCGCTTCATCTGATTCAGGCATATAAGGTGCCTTTGCTCAAGTGGTTTATGTGTATCACAATCCTGATGGTTTGGTCGTCGGTACTGTTGGCAATGTTTGTGACGCCGCTAATGCCTGAGAGCCATTTCTGTCCCGGTGGACAGCACGGCCTGTTTATTGGTGATTGTATTGAACGTTATGTGGGTACTCCGGGCTTGGTGGCAATACTTGCTTTGGTGGCCCTTTGCTTTCTGATTTATATTAGCAATCAGACTGTTGTGTGGATTCGTAAGATTCTGAATCCTTCTAAATTCCTTCAGAAGGTGAAGTTTACCATTACCAATACTGTTCGTGATGACGATGATGATGTGTTAGCAGATGATTCTTATGAGAACCTGATTAAGACAGAGGACGATCCCCTTGTGTATGATGACCCTATCCGTGAAGAGATAGAATTCAATCATCTGTCGGAAGAGGCTCAAGACAATACCATTGTCCTTAGCGAAAATGGTGGTGTCGTGCATACTGTCAACGATGATCCAGACGCTCCTGACATGGATGTCGTAGTGGCAGGCGAGGAAGAGAAGGCTGATGGTGAGAATATGTCGGATACGGCCTACGAAAATATGGAGCCTTATGATCCCAAACGGGACCTTGAGAATTATCATTATCCAACGCTCGATCTCCTGCAGACCTACGAGAGTGACGGGAAACCCTATATTGATATGGAAGAGCAGAATGCCAATAAGAACCGTATCATTGATGTGTTGCGTAACTTCGGTATTGAGATTTCTTCTATCCGTGCGACCGTTGGCCCTACTATTACGCTTTACGAGATTACGCCTGCTCAGGGCGTGCGTATTGCCAAGATTCGTAATCTTGAAGACGATATCGCACTTAGTCTGAAAGCATTAGGTATCCGTATTATTGCACCTATTCCAGGTAAGGGCACTATTGGTATTGAGGTGCCTAATGCAAAAGCTAATATCGTGTCGATGGAATCAATACTTAATTCGAAAAAGTTCCAAGAAACCACGATGGAACTGCCTTGCGCTATGGGTAAGACCATCACCAACGAGGTGTTTATGTTTGACCTTGCAAAAGCTCCTCATCTTTTGGTGGCTGGTGCTACGGGTCAGGGAAAGTCGGTTGGTTTGAATGCTATCCTCACCTCTTTATTATATAAGAAGCATCCTGCCGAACTGAAGATTGTGCTCGTTGACCCCAAGATGGTTGAGTTCTCTATCTATAAGAGTATTGATAAACACTTCCTGGCGGCACTGCCCGATGAAGCTAATTCGCCTATCATTACAGATACCTCTAAGGTTATTCGTACCCTTCAGAGTCTGTGTGTAGAGATGGATGCCCGTTACGAGTTGCTGATGGCAGCCGGAGAACGTAATATCAAGGATTATAATCGTAAGTTCATTGCCCGCAAACTGAATCCAGAAAAGGGACATAAGTATATGCCTTACATCGTTGTCGTTATCGATGAGTTTGGTGATTTGATTATGACAGCGGGTAAGGAGATTGAGTTGCCTATTGCACGAATTGCCCAAAAGGCACGCGCTGTGGGTATCCACATGATTATTGCGACCCAGCGTCCTACTACCAATATTATCACTGGTACCATTAAGGCCAACTTCCCTGCGCGTATTGCTTTTAAGGTGAGTCAGGGTATTGACTCCAAGACTATTCTTGACCGTATGGGAGCCCAGCAACTCATTGGTCGTGGTGACATGCTTTACCTTCAGGGCAATGATCCTGTGCGTGTGCAGTGCGCTTTCGTTGATACGCCTGAGGTCGATAACATCAATAAGTTTATCTCTCAGCAGCAAGGTTATTTGGAACCTTATGAGTTGCCCGAGCCACCAGTGAGTGAGAGTGATGCCGCTTCGTCAGGCAGTAATGATGCTGATTTGAGTCACCTCGATCCGATGTTCGATGATGCAGCCCGTCTCATCGTCCACGAGCAGAGCGGTTCTACAAGCCTTATCCAGCGTAAGTTCGCTATTGGATACAACCGCGCAGGTCGCCTGATGGATCAGTTGGAAAAAGCTGGTATCGTTGGTGCTGCTCATGGCTCCAAGCCTCGTGAAGTGCTTATTCAGGATGATGTCAGTCTCGAGAACCTGTTAAACTCTTTGAGATAATCCGTCGTCTATAAAATAAAGGTAAAAGGATTTTGAAATATGAAAAAGATTGTTTTTGTGTTTTCTTTGATAATCAGTCTGCTGTCAGTTTCTGCTGTACAGGCTCAGTCAGCTAAGCAGGTACTCGACAAATGTGCGGCAAGGGTTAGTTCTCGTGATGGTGTGAAAGCCGATTTCACGATGACGAGTGCTCAGTATGGTAATGCTAGCGGTAAGATTGCTGTCAAAGGTAAGATGTTTCATGCTACCACACCGATGGCCACGATGTGGTTTGACGGTAAGACGTTGTGGACTTATATGTCAAAAAATGAGGAGGTTAATGTAACAAATCCTTCGGAGGCTCAGCTTCAGGTGCTCAATCCATATAACTTTGTTAATATGTATAAGAAGGGCTATGGCTATACGATGACGCAGTCGGCCTCTTCATTCACTGTTCATCTCACTGCTACAGACCAGTCTCGTCGTGTAAAGGAGATGTTTATTACTATTGACAAGAATTCATATAATCCTACGGAAGTAAAACTATTGCAAAAGCAGAAGTGGACTACCTTTGTTATCAGTAACTTGACTACCGCTAAGATTGCTGATGCCGAGTTCCGTTTTAACTCCAAAGATTTACCCACAGCTGAGGTAATAGACCTTCGATAAATGTGCATTTCATCGATAAAAGTTTAAGATGAGTCTGCTAAAACTATTCTTGCTTCTCTGGAAGCAAAATCGTCTGGCTCTTCGTCGTAGCCCGGCATTCGAACAGAGTGTTGTGGCTCGTGTGATGATGGCTTTTGGTGCCGGATTCATGATTGTCTATCTGATCTTTATTGGCACTATTATGGGGCTTCCGGCTTCTGAAGAGCGGATGTTTGGTCTTCTGTTGACCTTGATGCCACTATGGATGGTATTAGATTTTGGTCTACGCTTTATGGCTCAGCAGACGCCAGCTGTTGTAATAAAGCCTTATCTCTTGCAGCCTGTACCGTTTCGTAGCATTATTAATGTTTACCTCATTAACTCGCTGCTCACAGGTTTTAGTTTTGTATGGCTAGCACTTTTTCTACCCTATGCTTTTGTTATCTTCTGCGGTGGTGCATCGTTGTTTGTTGCGTTGTCAACGGTTCTTTGCGGCCTCTTACTGATACTGGCAAATAGCCAGTTCTACCTATTGGTGCGCACCCTTATGGGACGCTCTCTCTTTTGGGTTGTACTACCAATAGCGTTTTACTGCTCTTTCTGGGTTACGTTGCTTGTTGACGAAGATTTGTTTGATAAACAGATGGATTTTATATGCGACGCCTCGGAATCTTGGTGGTATCCGCTGTTTTGTATTGCTGTGCTTACGATGATTTATTTCGTCAACCGTATGGTACAGATGCATTATGTTCGTGAAGAGGTGAAGCGTCAGGAAAAGCGCGAGGCAGCACTCAAGAGCGTCACCCAGTTCAGTTTCCTCAATTCCTTCGGCCTTAGTGGCGAGTACATGAAACTAGAGTTGAAATCAATGATGCGTAATAAGGCTATCCGCTCGCGTGTCATTACCAGTATAGCCATCATCTCCGTGCTTTCGCTGATTATCTCGTTTACAGAGATATATGACAGCAAGATAATGCTGAATTTCTGGTGCTTCTATTGTTTCGGCCTCTATGGTCTGATGACGCTAGTTAAGGTTATGTGCCCAGAGGGAAACTATATCGACCTGCTGATGACCCATAAGGAGAATATTCTCATGCTACTGCGTGCAAAATACTATATTCATGTGGCAATTCTATTTATTCCACTATTACTGATGCTACCAGCCATTATCGCAGGCAAGTTCTCATTATTGATGATTTTGGCCTATTATCTCATAAGTAGTGGGTTGGCCTATTTTATGATGTTCCAACTCGCTGTTTACAATAAGCAAACATTGCCTCTCAACGAGAAGATGACGGGTAAGAACAATACCGAGAACGGTATCCAGCTTATTATTGAGATGGGGGCTATGTTGCTGCCAATTGCTCTGGTATCGCTTTTTATTTTAATATTCAGTGAGATGGTAGCTTATATAATAATAGGTGTAGTAGGTCTTCTTTTCACGCTTACTCATCCCCTGTGGTTGCGCCATATCTACAACCGTATGATGGTTCGTAAATACGAACTCATGGAAGGATTCCATGCTTCCCGATAAAAATATATACTAACTATATTACAAAAACAAATGAAAAAACTAACTCTTATTGCAACCCTTTGCCTGCTGATGATTTTATCAGTTCAGGCAGAGAAAAAACAAACATTGACCATTAACGGTCAGACAATAGAGAAGATTGCTACTCGCATCACCTTTGATGGTGACAATGTGGTGATTACTTTTGGTGATCAGACCTCTCAGATTGCTGATATGGAGCAGGTAAGACTATCCTTCTCGGCGTTACCAACTACTATTGGTACCATTAAGGAGCACGTAGCTGATTTGCTCGACATCAATGGCATAGAGCCAGGTACTACGATTGAAATCTATGATGCTCAAGGTAAAAAAGTCATTACCGCCCGTGCTGATGAGGCTCGTACTATCCTCAACACCCATTCGCTCAAGGGCGGTATCTATCTCTTGAAAGCCAACCGCCAGGTAGTGAAGTTTGTCAAACGATAAAGGATGACTGATGATAAAAAGAATTCTACTTTCGTTTTTTGCTCTGATATCCTTAATGGGTATTCAGGCACAGGATGTGATTAATCATGCCGTTTCGCGTGATTTCAGCGTGAATCAAGCACTCGTCACTCTGACCTCTGGCGACAAGAAATACTATAATACTACTAATGTCTCGGCTATTGATCTCGATCAGACTTCCGATAAGGTTACAATATCCACTACAGCTGGCGCTGATGTGTTCAACGGAAGTGTGGCTTCTATCGCCTTTGCCAAAAAGATTAATACCGAAAACTCTGTTCAGATTACCGAAGCTCAGGGATGGCTCGAGTCGGCCTATGTAAAATTTGCCGATTTCAGCGGTGCTACCTCATATCATGTTTATGTGAAGGGCGGCCAATATAGCGACTTTACAAAGATTGACGACCAGCTAATCCGTAGTTATGGAACCTATAATCGTGCTGATGCTATGGGACTTCAAGCTGGCGACTATGCGATGAAGGTGGTGCCTGTTGTCGATGGAATCGAGGTTCCTGCGGCTACTACCGTTTCCAACCTTACTGTCAAGGCCTTCAATCGCGATGGTTATGCCCATTATAATACAACAGCAGGCATTGGCGCCTATAATAACGATGGTACGTTGAAGCAGGATGCTCGCATTATCTATGTCAGCAAGGCAAATGCCAAGACTGTCTCCCTTGAGATGCAGGTTGATAATAAGGGTAAGATGGAGACTCGCACAGGTATCCAGAATATCATTCAGGCTTATGAGAAAGGCGTTGAGACCCGTCCGCTCGTTGTGCGTGTTATTGGTTTGTTGAAGAAGTCTGATATGGATGAGTTAGGCAGTAGTGCTATAGGCTTGCAGGTCAAAGGAAAAGGACAGAATATGAACCTCACCATCGAGGGGGTGGGTAGCGATGCTACATTCCACGGATTCGGTGTGTTGGTGCGTGCCTGCAAATATGTGGAGCTCCGTAATTTCGGTGTGATGATGCACGAGGAAGATGGTATTAGTTTTGATACAGATAATGAGCATGTGTGGGGACATCACCTCGACATCTTCTATGGCAAGAACAAGGGTGGAGACAAAGCCAAGGGCGATGGCTCTTTTGATGTAAAGGGCACCTTCTACTGCACCGTTAGTGACAATCATTTCTGGGATAGCGGCAAGTGCAACCTTAACTCCAATGGTGATGAAGTTGATTATGTGACCTATCGCCATAATTGGTACGACCACTCAGATTCTCGTCATCCACGTGTGCGTAAGTCGAAGCATCTGCATGTCTATAACAATTATTTCGATGGTAATGCGAAGTATGGTGTCGGTGCTACTACGGGCTCGTGTATCTTTGTAGAGAAAAACTACTATCGCAACTGCAAGTACCCCATGCTGATTTCTAAGCAGGGGTCCGACATCCATAACGGTGTAGGCTCTGCTGCCGATACCAAGGGTACATTCTCCAGTGAGGATGGCGGCATCATCAAAGCCTTCGATAACTATATGACGGGTCAGAAGAGTTTTGAACCTTATATTGCTGGTGATGCTACTTATAGCAAGCATTTCGATGCTTATGTGGTAGAGAACCGTAACGATCAGGTGCCAGCAGAGGTGGTAACCCTGCAGGGTGGTACTGGTTATAACAACTTCGATACTGCCAGCGACTTCTATAGCTATAACCCTGATGCTGCTGCCGATGTGCCTGCTATCGTGACAGGACATTATGGTGCAGGTCGCTGCAATCACGGTGATTTCCAGTACACCTTCAATAACGCTGCGGAGGATACCAACTACGATGTTATCCTTGATCTCTCAAACAAGTTGGAAGCCTATACTAGTTCGCTGGTGAAAATCTACGGTATGGACGACTATAGTGGTGAACAACCTGGCGGTGATGAACCTACGCCAGGTCCTGGAGGCGACGAACCCGATCCTCAACCTCAGGATGGCGTTATTCTCGGCACGTTCGATGGCTCATCATCCAACGTCATGTTTACTGCTGCTGACAACTATGGCGATGGTAAGATTACCTACGAGGGTGTATATTATAAGAAAGGTGAAAAACTCGATAGTAAGGGCTCTATTACCTTCACCCCTCAGAAGGACTACAATATGACCATTATTCTTGCTACCGTAAAATCTGGTCGTGATGTAAAAATCAATAATACTGTGACTACCGTTAGCGGAACCCTGAATGAGGCAGGTTCTTATTATGAGCTGCAGCCTATTCCTGTTGCCGCTGGTACCGAATACAAGATTACCAAGGGTAGCGCTGAGGCTATTGTGATGCTAATCAAGTTGATTCCCAAAGAATAACAGAAAACAGAAGAAGGCGCTCGATGTTTATCGGACGCCCTCTTTCTTTGATAATTCCTTTTATGCTTCCTTCTTAGCTTTTGCTTTCGAAGCAGTCTTTTTTGTTGCTGTCTTCTCTTCTTTTACTTCCTCTTTCACTTCTTCCTTGACCTCTTCCTTTACTTCCTCTTCTTGGTCAGCATCTTTGAAGTTGGTGATGCCGTTTTCAATGAGAATGTTGTACCATTGGATCAACTTCTTGATGTGGCTGTTCTGTACACGGTCGCGATCGAAGTTCGGCAGAATCTTTGCAAAGTATTCGCGGAGTTCGTCACCGCTGGCCTTCTTATAGTCAACGCTTGATTTCTTGCCTTTCTCGAGGTTCTTCATGTTCTCGAGGACGTCGGTCAAGGGGATATCCTCATCATCGGTAAACATAGCAATGTCGCCAAGAGAGGTGATACGGTCTGTGCCGAAAGCAGGCTGACGACGGTGAGTTGCATCAAGGGCTTCTACGATGAGGTTGCCTTTACCTCGTGAAATGAGTTTGTAAAGTCCGGGCTTACCGGAGATAGCTAAAATAGTTTCTTTCATTTTCCTTTTCTTTTTATTGTGTTATTACGTTATATCGTTATTTCGTTGTTTGTTTTGATAGTGACAGGATGATGTCATTGATTTGTTGGTTCAGATCTTGCTTTCCATCGTTGACGATTTCGAAGTCAGCCCTTCTGCACACCTCGTCCTGAGCCCACTGTCGTCCTATCCATTCTAGGGCCTTTTCCCTTGTGATGCCGTCGCGTTGCATGATACGCTGTATGCGGATATCCTCTGGGGCGCTGACTACGATGACCTTGTCTACCAGTCGTTCGAAGCCTGATTCGTAGAGTATGGCACATTCCATCCATTGATAGCCGCTTTTCTCAAAGTCACTGGCTACAGCGGGATGAACGATGGCATCGATAGCCCTTGCATTCTCTTCTGATTGTAGCAGGAACTGAGCCACTACAGCTTTGTTCAGACAGCCTGCAGTGTCGTAGGTCTTGGGTCCAATGAGCAGGATGAGCTGCTGTCGTAGGGTATCCGACGAACGCATCAGTCGCTTGGCAGCGCTGTCGCAGTCGTAGATACTGATGCCGCGCTGTTCCAGCAATCTGCACACGTAGCTCTTGCCGCTTCCTATACCTCCTGTAATAGCTATTTTCATGGGCTAATTACTTCTCTTCTATGAGGTAATCTACCTGGTTGACCTCAAGTACGGCCTTTGATATGCCTTCTGGAATACGCTTGAGCTGAATAGGGCATTTTGATGCCTTGTTGTCGGCAAACTGCTTATAATCGGCTACGACCACGAAGTCAGCTGGTGTGAGTGCACGGTAGTTTTTCATACCCGTCACAATCTTTACTGATATGCGTGAGGGGAATGTTCGCAGTACCTTGCCTTCAGGCATGTTGATGCCTACAACGGGGATACTGTCTATTCTCTCTTCGGTGAGGATGTCGGTAAGAAAGGTGATGCTGACTTTCTGTGGTACAATCTTTATGCCGCTGGCTCCGTGGAGTCGGCTTTGAACAAAAAGGGTGTCGTGGAAGTCGGCATAGTTGAGCTCCTCGGTATAGACGTAGTCAATGCTATCGAGCTTTTCATGCGATGAGAAAACCGTGACGCTATCGGGCGTGATGATGGTTTTCGAGAGGAAGTAATGTGGATCGGGTGTGATGTGTCCTCGCCATCTGACGGGTACTTTCTTCTGTTCTCCGTGGTTATAGTAGAACACGAGTCTCTCGATCTTCACGCTGGTGATTTTGGCTGATGCGGGGAGCCGGTGCTCGAAGAGTCGCTGCAGGTCGATGGCCGACACATAGCCTGTGCCGTTAGTGCCTGCATATTTGTTGAAGTCGATGTCTACGGGCTGTGGGTCTTGCGTGTGGATGAAGCTGAAAAGGCTAAATCCCTTGTCTCTGACGTTGACGCGTACACTGTCGATATCGCCTGAGGTGAGTACCACGTTTTGGGGCACGTGAACATATCGCACATAGAATTTTACTTCCGTCTCAAAGGTCTCGTTGAGCGTCATCATCAGCCAAAAGAGTCCTGCAACGAGGAGGAAGAATAAAAAAATCAGAAATTCCCTATTCGTTTTACTGAACAGGAAATTTCTGATAGCGCGTATGGTGGCAATGGGTCCCAGTGACATAAACAGATGCGTCTGTAAATGCTTATTTCTGCATTCCCATGCTGGCAGTATCTTTGAAGACGTAGCTTCTCTCTACGACGATGATGACGTCGCGAGCAATCTTCAGTTCTACGGTGCCGTTCTGCAGGTCAATCTTATGGATGGTGCCGTGAATGCCGCCTCCGGTGACTACCTGAGTACCTTCCTGCAGTTCGTTCTGGAACTTTTGAATCTCCTTGCGCTGCTTTTGTTGCGGACGGATCATAAAGAAGTACATGATGGCAAAGACTGCAACCATCATCAGCAGCATGGGCATCATGCTCTGGCTGCCGCCAGCAGCGGCTTGTAATACGAGTGAATTGATCATTGTTTAAATATTTATGATTGTTATTTCTTATCTTCCATAGACTTGAGTAGCTGTCCGCTGGTTATCAGGTGGCGTGCTATGGTGTCGAGCATACCGTTGATATAGCCTGCGCTGCGTGGGGTGGAGTAGAACTTCGATAGTTCTACAAACTCGTTGATGGTGACGCTGACGGGGATGCTTGGGAAGGTCATCATCTCGGCGATGGCTATCTGCATGATAATCACATCCATGTATGCCAAGCGAGAAAAGTCCCAGTTCTGCGATGCCTCGGTCATCATGCGCTGATACTCGTTGGTGTTGAGTATGGTGGCACGGAACAGCCGACGGGCATAGTCTTTCTCTTCCTCAGAGTCATATTCAGGCAGCAGCTCCTGCTTGTCGCCAGCCTTCTCGTCGAACCGCTTGATGGTCTTTAACACGAAGGTGTCAACCACGTCCTTGTCATCGTTCCAGTAGAGACTCTGCTCCTCCAGGAGTGCGCTGAGGTCGTCGTTGTCCTGAATGAAGGCACGGTATAGCTTACGCCACAACTCGCGGTCGGCAGCATAGCTGTCGTCGCTGTCGTTCATATAGTCGGTGTATATCTGGCTTTGCTCAATCTGCTCGAATAGGTGTCCAACGAACTCGGGATAGTCGCTCCACTGTCGCTTCTGTGTCTCCAGGAACTCGCGCAGTTGCTCGTTGCTTTCCAGCTGTAGTGCAAAGCGGTTGTTGATAAACTTCTCTGATGGTGCTTTTGTGCCCTCACGCAAGGCCTTCCCCTGAAGTACCTCATGACGGCGTTGTGATTCTCTGGTAATAGCTACGATGAGTGCTAACAACTGGTTGTACAAATCGTAGGCCTTTGAGAGGCTGAAGAACAGCTCTTTCTCTGCAGCGTCTATGTTCTTGTTACCGTTTTGATAGTAAGCGTAGGTTAACTGAACAATCTTAATTCTAATGATTTCTCTATTAATCATACGTGTAAACTCTTTTAACGGTGCAAATTTAGTCATTTTCCCGCTATTATACAAGAAAAACTACTTTTTTTTAAAATTTTTCAGTAATGAGTTGTCGTTTATCAATTTTTCTTCGTACCTTTGACCTTTTGCCGAAGGTACTTTCATTCGAAAATAAAAAATAAATTGGTTTTTATTTTGTATTTTGCTCATTTATTCGTACCTTTGCACCCGCTTTTTTCGTGTGATGGCGAATTAAGTCAAGAAATTTATGTTAAACAACTTAATTTAGAGTAACACAAACATTATGAAAGAAATCGCAATCAATGGCCAGAAGCGTGACGTGACTGGCAAGAAAGCTTCAAAGATGATCCGTAAGGAAGGTCTGGTTCCCTGCAACCTTTATGGTGAGAAGAAGGGTGAGAACGGTCTGCCCGAGGCAATGTCGTTCACTGCTTCTTTCGCAGAGCTGCGTAAGGCTGTTTACACTCCTCACGTGTATATCGTCAACCTGAACATCGACGGTAAGGAGCACAAGGCAATCATCAAGGAGCTTCAGTTCCATCCCACATCAGACGCTCTGCTCCATGCAGACTTCTTCGAGGTGACAGAGACTAAGGAAATCACCGTAGGTATCCCCGTAAGACTGAACGGTCTGGCACAGGGTGTTCGCGAGGGTGGTAAGCTGAACCTGTCTATCCGTAAGATTGATGTGACCGCTCCCTATAAGCAGATTCCCGAGATCCTCGATGTCGACGTTACCAACCTGGGTCTGGGTAAGGCTATCAAGGTAGGTGAGCTGAGCTTCGACGGTCTGAAGCTGGCTACTCCTGCACAGGTTGTAGTTTGCTCAGTTAAGGAGACTCGTGCTTCTAAGGCTGCTGCCGCTGCTGCTGAGTAATCAGACGTAAGATGGAGAAGTATTTGATTGTAGGCTTGGGCAACGTAGGCTCTGAATACGAATTGACCCGCCACAATACTGGATTTATGGTATTGGACGCTTTTGCAAAGGCGTCCAATATCGTTTTTGATGACCGTCGCTATGGTTTCGTGGCAGAGACATCGCTCAAGGGGCGTAAGGTCTTTCTGCTGAAGCCCTCTACCTATATGAATCTCAGCGGTAATGCCGTGCGTTATTGGCTGGGCAAGGAGAATATTGACCAAAAGCACCTCTTGGTGATTTCCGACGATGTGGCGTTGCCTTTGGGTGCGTTCCGTCTGAAGGCCAGCGGCTCGAATGGCGGGCATAACGGCTTGGGACATATCCAACAGCTCATTGGTCAGGACTATGCGCGCCTGCGTATGGGTATAGGAAATGAGTATGCGCGCGGTGGACAGATTGACTGGGTGCTAGGGCGCTACAGCGAGGACGAGCAGAAGGAACTGCAACCCTCGATAGACTTGGCTGTCGATATCATCAAGAGCTTTGTACTCGCAGGTATTGATATCACGATGAACCAGTATAATAAACTGGGTAAGAAATGAGTGAGGCTCGTATCGATAAATGGCTGTGGGCGGCGCGTATCTTCAAGACACGCACTATTGCCTCTGATGCCTGTAAGAACGGACGCGTTGCTGTGAACGGTGTCAATGTGAAGCCGGCACGTATGGTGAAGGTGGGTGATACCATCAGCGTGCGCAAGCCGCCCGTGACCTATTCCTTCAAGATTCTGAAGACTATCGAACAGCGCGTGGGTGCCAAGCTCCTTCCAGAGATCTACGAGAACGTGACACCTCAAGACCAGTACGAACTGTTGGAGATGAGCCGTATCAGCGGCTTCGTGGACAGGGCGCGTGGTACGGGTCGCCCTACGAAGAAGGATCGCCGTGCGATGGATGCCTTTGTGATGCCTTCACTCGAGGGATTCACGGGGTTCGACTTCGATAGCTGGGACGATGACGATGATGAAGAATAAAATTAAGACTAACTAATAGAACTAACTAAAATTGAAAAACGATGAAGACGACATTGAAAACCTTTTTTAGTTTGATGGCAGCTGCTCTGCTGCTGACATCATGTCTGGGTGATAACGAGACCTATCGCGCAGGTTTTTCTATAGAGAAACCTACTAGGGTCAACAACTATTACTATGCCAACAACACCAGCGATTCGCTTGTGTTCTGGAGTTACGGCAATTGGTCGATGACCGATTATCAGGGCTACGACAACTCGTGGTTCACGATGCCTAGACGCGAGGGAAAGGGCTTAACCGTTTATAGTGAACTGATGACTTTCACGCAGAACACCACCGGTGAGGCTCGTTTAGCCTGTTTCCTGCTTCAGGATAATACCCATCCTGGCGACGCCCATTCTGGATTAAGCTTTTATCAGTATGCCACCCGCGGCGACGGTTCGATGGGTATGGCTGCTGACGTGAAGTCGATAACAGGCTCCGATGGCAGTAGCTTTGCGTTTACCTACGACACTTTCCACCGTCCACTCACGCTGCTTATGAAGAAGGGCAGTACCACTTTGAAGGACCTTGCTTTCACTTATGATGACAACAGCAACACGATGACCGTAGACTCTCGTGGCGTCAAGCTTACGGGCAGCTACGGTAAGAGCTACTTGCCGGAGTCGCTTGTAGGTATGGGTGATACGGTAACGATGTCTGAGCAGACTTACTTCAATATGATGACTTCTGCCTTTGCCTTCAACTTTATTGAGGGCTTCTCTTCTGGCGCATATCAGGCCTATGGCTATCTGTTACAGACGCCTCCCTCGCATCTTGACAGTATCTATGTGGTTGACAGCTTGCGCTATCAGTCTTATGACGGAAAAGGAGGCAGCATTGTGCGCGAGTATATGTCATTCAAGTATAGCACGATGGACAACCGCTATCAGTCCATCGATGTCAACCAACTCCTGTTGGGCGTAGAACAGTGTAATCCCTACCTGCTCCTCTCGCTCTGTCGCATGGCTCGCAGCTCGCTCATCGTCAGCGAGGCTACCTTTACGGATGCCGCCGACAATATCAGCGTCGTTGCCCAGCTGAATGCTGACAAGAGTGTCCAGAAGCTCATTGTGACCCGTCGCGGCAACAGCATCACTTATGATTTTGAATACTAACAAAGAATATGGGAACATCAAGAGAAAACGAAGGCCTGCAGACGCTGGGCCGCAAGACCGAATATAAGTCCGACTATGCCCCTGAGGTGCTGGAGACCTTCCAGAACAAGCACCCTGAGAACGATTACTGGGTGCAGTTCAACTGTCCGGAGTTCACTTCCCTGTGTCCTATCACCGGTCAGCCCGACTTTGCCGAGATAAAAATCCTGTATATCCCAGGCGAAAGGATGGTGGAGTCAAAGAGCCTGAAGCTCTACCTCTTCTCCTTCCGTAATCACGGCGACTTCCATGAGGATTGCGTCAACGTCATTATGAAAGACCTGGTGCGCCTCATGGACCCCAAATATATTGAGGTCATCGGGCTGTTCACCCCTCGTGGTGGCATCAGCATCTACCCCTATGCCAACTATGGCCGTCCGGGTACAAAGTACGAAAAGCTGGCAGAGCAGCGCCTCTATTCCTTCGGTTCCTCTACCTTCCGGTAATAGCTGCGCACGCCGTCCTTGAAACGCATCATCAGCGAGTCGGCTTCCAGCAGCTCAATATCCGCTGTGTCGGAAGCCACCACCTGCATCGCGCCAGTAGAGTCGGCCTGACAGTTCAGCATCACAAATCGTCCGTTGAATATCTTCCATTCGTTGAAATATGCGGCAATGGGATATTCCACGGGCGATTCTTCGTCTGAGGTCACGTTCTTTGTAAACGCCCCAGGCACAAACATCATGTTGTCGTGTTTGATGTCCAGCCCGTATTCCTTAGGAATCTCCAGCAGCGCCTTGATAGAGTCGGGCAGCTGAGCCATTCGCTGACGGTCTGTGTTTCCCTCCATGTCAGCCCTGTGGTGCAGGGTGGGGTATATCAGGTGGCGCCATTGTCCCATGAGCTGTTCCGTCACTATCACCAGGTCGGCCACCGTTGAGTCCTTCTCACTCCTCATGATAGCCAGTTTGTCGCCGATGTGAATCTTGCCCATGATTCTGCGTTTCTTCACCGCATTCAGGATGTGCAACGTGTCAGGATCGCTACCGTTGTAAGGCATCCGAAGGAAAATCACCAGCGTGTCGTTACACCCGTCGCAGGCCAGTCCGTAGATGGTCTGATCTAGGCTGTCGGTGACCCATGTCGCCTCTTCCTCATCGTTCACCGTCACCTCCTGCTTATTGCCGCACCCCATCATCGTCAGGGCCGCCATCATTCCTATCCAGATATATTTTTTCATCTTTGTTCTTTATTATTGCGGGCAAAGGTACAAAAAACTTCAGGATTATTTGCACATTTCAGTTTTTTTTATTTCCTTTGCCCCAATAATTATTTACTTTAAACCCCAAAAACTATGATGAAAGCATTTTATTATCTTTGCCTTTTTGCAGGCCTTACTTTCGGAACGCTTACTTGTGGGGCAGAATGGATCCTAAGACATTGGAGTGTGATGATTGGCGTACCCTCGACCGTGAAAACTGGCATGTAGATGCTATGTCGGATAATCCTTTCATTGCCAATGGCGACGAGGCTTACGGATTCGTAGCAAACATTCCGAGCATTTTCTCGAAGAAAAAGTAGAAATAATTTTTCGCCCTGAGAAGCAGGTAGTTCGAGGGGGAGGAACTGCCTGCTCGCGGGTTAGGATTGGCGGGAATCGCGGCAGATGGCTTTTATCACCGGTGACAATTGGCCCTTGTTGTCGCCAGAATTCGCCACGAGATTGGCCATCATGCCCGTCAGTTCCTTCCAACTGTTGT
>CAZIKA010000006.1:0-35496 GCA_964539705.1 uncultured Prevotella sp.
TAGAAAGGTTTGATCTCCAAGCGCAGCGTGGAGTCCTTTTCCTTCACGTCCTTAGACATCTTTTTCTCGATGGAATCGAGGAATTCGCCCTTCTCCTCGTTCGTCATCTGCTCAAAGCCATGAGCCATGAGGGTATCGGTGATATCCTTCTGCTCCACCATGAAACTGACGAACATATCCTTGTTAGGCAGTTCGTCCTCGAAGGTCTTGGCATAGAAGCCATTGAGCATATAGTCGTGCTCTACGGTAGAGTGTGAGCGGATAGCCTCGAAACCACAGTGGTGGTTGGTAAAGACGAGTCCATCGGGACTTACAACCACGCCAGAGCAATAGCCCGAGAAGTTGACCACGGCCTTCATGATGGCATCATCGGCCTGATAGAGTTTCTCGTAGGGTAACTGGTAACCGTAGTCCTTCATCTGCTCGTACACGGCATTTGGCAGGTTATAAAGTGTCCACATGCCCTCATCGGCCTTGGAAGTGATAAGTGATAAGTGAAGAGTGATAAGTAATAGGAGAATCTTTTTCATTATATTATTTGTTTTTCTTGAATTTCTTTCCGATGACAGGAAGACTTGACAGGGGCAGGTCTTTCCTGATGATGATAACCACGAAACAGATGATGCCCAGGGTATTGTAGAGCAGCGATGCCCACTGCGGCAACTGGCGGGCGAAGTAATCCATGCTGAGCCATGACACCAATGCGATAAGGAGGTAATAACCCATGTCGTGAAGGGGATATGGGATAGGGTTCTTGATCTGACCCACCACATAACTCAGCACCATCGCCGTACCATAACCGGCCACACCACCCCAGGCGCAAGCCCAGTAGCCGTACTTGGGAATAAAAATGATATTGACAGCAAAGAGCACCAGACAGCCTGCCAGCGAGAACCAGGCACCATAGATAGTCTTGTCGATAAGCTTATACCAGAACGAGAGGTTGAAATAGACACCCATCATGATCTCAGCTGCCATCACGATAGGCACCACACCCAGTCCCTCACGATACTCCTCGCCAATGATATGCTGCAGGATAGGCATCCAGCCCACCACACAGAGGAAGGCCAGCAGGGTGAAGATGAGGAAGTATTTCATGGCCGAGGCATAGTATTCCGTCTTGTCGGCATCCTTGCTCTTGGCAAAGACAATAGGTTCGTAGGCATAGCGGAAGGCCTGCGTGATCATCGCCATAATCATCGCAATCTTCACACACGAGCCATAGATACCCAGTTGCACGTTGGCCTCAGCCTCATCAGGATAGACCAAGGGGAAGATAATCTTGTCGGCCACCTGGTTGAGGATGCCCGCAATACCCAGAACAAGGATAGGCCATGAGTAGCCGAGCATCTGCTTGAGCAGTTTGCCGTCGAACTGCCACTTGATGCTGAACAGTCCTGGGATGAAGAAGAAGGTGATGAATCCTGTACACAGCAGGTTGATAAAGAAGACATAGAATACTGATGTCTTGCCCAACCATACGAAATAGAGGACGTTAAGACCAATGTTGAGTACGATAAACAGCATCTTCAGCGACGCAAAGCGGATAGGACGCTTCTGGAATCGCAGGTAGCTGAAAGGGATAGCCTGCAGGGCATCGAGTGCCACCACCACCGCCATCATCAGCAGATAGTCGGGATGCTCGGCATAGCCCAGGCTGTTGCTGATAGGTGTGATAAAGCCGAAGATGAGCAGCAGGAACACCAGCGTCAGCGACCCCACCACAGCCATCACCGTCGAGAAGACCGTGTCGGGCTTATGGCGCTCATCGTTGGCAAAGCGAAACAACGTGGTTTCCATGCCAAAGGTGAGAAGCACCAGGATAAGTGCCGTATAGGCATAGATATTCGTGCTCACACCATAGTCGCCCGATGCCTTGGGCATGTAGTGTGTGTACAGCGGCACCAGCAGATAGTTCAGGAATCTGCCTACGATACTTGAGAGGCCATAGATGGCCGTATCTTTTGCTAATGATTTAAGGTTTGCCATTTTCTCAATATTTCGATATTACGTTATAACGATATAACGGGATTACGCAAAGAACAGATAAGCAATAAATATCGCTGAAATGATGCCTGCGAGGTCAGCCAACAGTCCGCAAGCCACCGCATGACGGGTATAACGGATGCCCACAGAACCGAAGTAGACGGCAAGGATATAGAACGTGGTGTCGGTACTTCCCTGGAAGATACACGACAGACGACCCACAAACGAGTCGGCACCGTAGGTGGTCATCGCATCAACCATCATACCACGCGCACCGCTACCACTTAGGGGTTTCATCATTGCCGTAGGCAGGGCTGCCACAAAGTTGCTGTCGATACCGCAGGCATTAACCAAATTGCCGATACCCTGAATCAGATAATCCATAGCTCCAGAGGCGCGGAACACGCCGATGCCCACAAGGATAGCCACCAGATAGGGGATGATGCGAATGGCGGTCGTAAAACCATCCTTGGCACCTTCGATAAAGGCATCATACACGTTTACCTTCTTGAGCACGCCAGCCAAGATAAAAACCATGATGATCGTCATCAGTAGGATGTTTGCCGCTGTGGTGCTCACTATGTTCATCGTCTCACTATCCAACTGACTGAAGCCCCAGATAACACCAGATACCAGCACGCAGGCACCGCCCAACGTCAGGATGATGGTGGTATTAAAGAGGTTGATACGTTGGAAAAAGGAAGTGATGAGCACGCCCATGATGGTAGAGAAGAACGTAGCCAGCAGGATCGGGATAAAGATATCCGTAGGCTGGGCGGCTCCCATCTGGGCACGATAGACAAGAATACTGACAGGTATCAGCGTCAGTCCGCTGGTATTGAGTACCAGGAACATGATCATCGGGTTCGAAGCCGTATCTTTCTTAGGATTGATTTCCTGCAGTTGCTCCATCGCCTTCAGTCCCAGAGGTGTGGCAGCATTGTCGAGTCCCAGCATATTCGCTGCGATATTCATGAAGATGCTACCCGTTACGGGATGACCCTTGGGTACATCAGGAAACAGACGTACAAAGATGGGCGATAGCAAGCGCGACAACACATTGATGATGCCACCCTTCTCGCCTATCTTCATGATGCCGAGCCAGAGAGAGAGTACGCCTGTCAGACCTAGTGAGATCTCAAACGCCGTCTTCGACGAAGAGAACGTTGAGTCCATCATCTCAGGAAACACGTCAAAGTCGCCGAAGAACGCCAGACGCACCAACGCTACGACGAACGCGATGACGAAAAATGCTATCCAAATATAATTTAGTACCATATGACGTCCTTGTTCTGTACCCACTCCTTGAACTTAGGATACTTCAACTGGATGTCCATAAACTCGTCGCACCATTCGAAGGTGGGCTTCACGGCAATCTTGGCAGCAGCCACGCCCTTGTTGGCAATCATCTCCAGCCACTGGCCGTTCTTCTTTACCATGATACGGATGTCCTTACCCTTGTTGGCACGGTTGATACCTGTGATATCAAACGAAACAGGATCACGCTTCACGCCACCCGGTGCATTGGTGTTGATCATCTGCGTCTCACCGGCATTGAAGAGGTCGTGCACATTCTTACCTGCCACCGTAATAGGAAGCGTACCGCCTGCAGCCTGTAGGGTGATGGTTGCCGTTGTCTCAGAGGTAAAGGTCACGTCGAACACCACATCATTGAAGTCGAAGTCGGAGTTCTGCTTAGCCATCAGGTCCTCAACGATGATACGCACATCGGGCGTGATAGGATCGGGATCAGGGTCTGGATCAGTACTGGCACCGTTACGGTTGAAGCCAGGGTTACATGTCGTAGCGGCAATCGAGATATTAGGATTACCGGTGTTGAAGTTGGAAGCATAGATATAATCTTCCTTGAACCCGTTAGCATAGTTGATATAGTCGTACTGACCCGACTTGCCCTGAGGGAAGTGGGTGGTCTCAGAGACGACAGCCAGCTTACCGCCATAGGTCACCTTGTTGCCCTGCCCCTCCTGACCAGGTGCACACTGGATCTTGTTAGCATGGAACACCGCCCAACTATCGCCCAAGCAGTAGATACCGTAGTCGGCCTTGGTGGCATTGATGGTAGCGGTCTGAGTGACCTCAAACACAGAGCCGGAGTTCATGTAGATATAGAACGGACCCCCGTTGAAGGTGCCGTTGCCGAAGGTGAACACACCACCGGCATTGAAGTTCTTGGTCACCACTCCGGCATTGCTGTCCATACGGAACGAGCTGCTACCTGCATTGTCGCCCAGGTTGATGTCAAAATCCTCGCTGACGTGCAGTCGGCAGTTGTTGATCACCTGGCTACTTCCTGCATTATAGATGAAATAGATGGTGGTATAAGTACCGTTGTTGACCCATGTATTGTTGTTACTATTGACCACGGTGTTGCCGTTAATGGTTGTTATACCATTGTTCTCGAAGAAGGCGCCACCCTCTGTTCCCAGATAGGTTCCCTCAAGGTTTCCGTCGTTGATCAGCACCGAACCGTTGGAACCATCCGAATTGCTATTCGTGACGCGGATATCACCCTTGGAGGTCATCGTGGCCTGTGCTCCGTTATAAGCAACGCTATTGCCATTCTCTGAAATCTCAGCAAAGGTAGAGTTGGCATCAGTATAGAACTTCGAACTGTTGTTGAGCAGCTTACCAGTACACTTGATTTCGCCACCCTCATTATAGAACAGGGCAGGATTATCACGTACAATCAGGTTGAGCATACCACCAATGGTGATGGGGGTGTTCTTGGCATAGAACGTGGCATTCTCAATCTGCAGCTCGCCACCCACCTTCACACGGCCATTCTCGATAAAGAACTCATGGCCACCATTCACCACCAATTTATTCTTTGCCTCGAAGCCGCCGTTTTTGATATAGTAGCTCACATTGCCCGTGCTGATATCATTCTTGATGGTCAGCGTGGCATTCTCGCCGATATAGACCTTACAGTTCTGGTTGAAGCCGTTATCAAGTACCACAGTAGCATCCTTCACAATATAGATAGTGGTATTCTCAGAGATACTCACACTCTTACCTGAGAGGTCGCAATTTCCGTAGAAATAAAGCTCGCCACCGGAGCGCTGCCAACCATTCTCGGCAGAGCCGCCGCCACCCCAAATATTTACATTGACGCTGCCGTTGATATAGCTCACGCCAGTGTCATAGCCATTACCAGAATTGATGCTGGTATAAGCAGGGATACCTTCGACATTAGTCTTAAACTTATCACCACTCATCTCGTTGGTAGTGGGTTTCCTGGGGATGGCCCCATCGAAATCATAAGTAGGATTGATGGCACGTGTCATACGTGAAGCACTCAACTCAATCTGGTCGAAGCCCCAGTCCTGGTCATTAGCAGGCAAGCCAAACGTCTTATTAAACGCATTAATATAGTTACTCGTCACCTCATCATAAGCCGATGTTTCCTCTTCGTGCGAACAACTGCTTACAATACCCATCATGGACACGGCAACGATACCTGTCAACAAAAACTTCTTCATAAATTCATTTAACGTTAAATTCTGGATGCAAAGATAGTCATTTTTTAACCTGATTGCCTGCTCAACACGTTAAAAAGTACAAAATTGTTCATTTTTGTCTATAAAAAACATCATTACATGATGTGCAAACCATTATTTTTCGTAATTTCGCCAACAAAACAAAAACATTTCAAGAAAAACAATGATCAAGACAACAAGGATATGGGCTCTTCTGTCATTAACGGCACTGATGGTGCTGATGATGGAATCATGTAGGAAGTTTGACTTTGAGCAATTCCGCGAGATTGTGAAGCAGAACTACATCATTGACTCTGTTGACCAACAACATACCTGGAACCTGCTCCGGGAGCGTGCCTTACGCATTAAGGTGGCCGTTGGCGACCCCGATATCACCAACGTGCAGATTCTCGACGGCAATCCCTTTGAGGAAGAGGGGGTAGAGATACTAGCTAACCGCTTCTGTACCGATAGCACTACCGTCAGTCCCACCTTTTCCGTGCCAGCCACAAAGACCGAGTTCTGGGCAGCTGCCGTGAACAGTCAGGGGAAATACTATGTGATACCTGTTGAAGGCAAAAGCGACGTGGTGATTGGCGGTTCGCGCATGATTAGCGACCGACTGATGATGGAGCGTCCTGTGGGACAGACCTTTACCTATCTGTTCGAGGAGGACTACCCCTACCCTGGCGATTTCGACTTCAATGATGTGGTGCTGCGTATCTCACAACAGGCGAAGGCTCGCAACCAGTTGAAGGTTACCGTCACCCTTGCCGCCGTTGGTGGCACAAACCAGATTGGTGCTGCCATCCGCTTCCCGCTGTTGAGTGCTGACGATGTGGAGAAAGTAACGATTGACGAGGGGCGTCGTTTCGACGAGGGCTATCCCATACAACGCTATTTCATTAGCGATGAAATCGTTGCTGTGCGAGGACGAGACGGCTCACTGGTGCTCAACCTCTTCGATGACGCCCACTGGTGCATGAACAGTAACGAGGAAAATGGCCAGATAGTGCGTATGTACTACAACACACGTAATTACGAGGTAAAGAACGAGAGTGTCCATATGCCTACCGTTTCACGTACGTACAACATTTATTTAAATGAGAATGTCGATGCCTCGTTCCTGCAACTGTCAGACATTGATCCATTTATCATGGTCAACAGCAACGGGCTGGTGGTTGAGACACACACCTTTACATATAAATATAGTGAGGCAATCTGGCATTATACCAATGGCCCTGGCAGTGAAGACGATATGGTGCCTTGGGCATTGATGGTGCCCGACGGTCAATTCCAATGGCCTGTCGAGGGAATGTTTATGGGGCGCTACCGCAATGGCGAGAGTACTGGTGCCTACAGTCGCTACGGCCATTCTTTCGGAGAATGGGGCTGTAACCACACAAAGGCAGAAGACTGGTGGACTTATCCCAGCCAGTCACAGGTCTACCATCCGCAATACTAACGATTATTCTACTCTGTACACCTTGTCGGCAACGGGGTTGGTAGCAGTCTTCTTATACCAACCCTTCACAGTCTCGTCGGTGGTAGAGGCATCCTTGGCAAACTCCACGAAGTTAGGATAAGCCATCTTGATGCACACATACTCCAGTGGCCAGTCCCAGTCAGACGGTATCACGATACCATGAGGATCCTGTCCCTTCTTGGCAATATGCACGCCACCCACAACAGCCGGTGAGTCAATCCAGAAGTCGGCATCGGCAAACGAGAAATTGGCAGGTGTCTTAATATAAGTGGTAGCCACTTCCACATCGGGCTTGATACCGGTATTGATGAGCATTCCGGCCTTCTGACCAAGGAAATCATGTACCTCCTTATTACCAAAGAGCACCTGATTGCCCAGATA
This sequence comes from uncultured Prevotella sp., assembly GCA_964539705.1. Taxonomy (GTDB): domain Bacteria; phylum Bacteroidota; class Bacteroidia; order Bacteroidales; family Bacteroidaceae; genus Prevotella. Next base: position 7,351 of record CAZIKA010000006.1, read on the forward strand.
AGCCTTCAGACTAAGGGCAGCACCCGTACAGCAGAGCGTCACGTCGAGCATATTCTTATCTACCTTCTTGGTCTTCTCATCGTAATGGTAGCTTACCTTCAGCACCACATCATTCATATCGTAGTCACCAATAGGTGAGTCTTCGAAGGCGTATGACCATACGCTGGGACGGTTCTCGGCCTCTTCCTGCGGGGTACCGACATAACCGGGACAACAGCCCTTCTCGCCCCTCACAAACTCATTGCTGCCAGGAATGGTGATATTGGCCTTGCCTTGCTTCACCATCACCACGCCGCCATTACCAACCATCGTGGTATTGCCGTTGGAGCCCAGTCCATTAGCCACATATTTCTGGAAAGCCTGATAGGCATTCTCTTCGGTCCTACCCATACAGTCGTTGGTCTTGTTTTCCACACTCACGGCAATGTTATTGGCAAAATAGCCGCCAGTCAATGGACCATCGCCATCCCAGTTCAGATACTTGATCTTATCAAACTCCACGACAGCCAAACCGCTGGTAGGACCGATCCAACTGGTGCCGTTGTTGTTGAGCCAACCTGCACAGAGCAGAGCACCTGAAGCCAAGCTGACATAGGTGGGGTCAGAGGTTCCATCGGCGCTAGTGCTCATCACCAGTTCACGACCTACGTACATATACGAGCCAGCCGTCATCTCGATGTTACGTGCCGACATATCGTTCTTGCAGTACCACTGACAGGCATTGAAGATACGGGCGTTGGGCGCATTCTTCTCAGTGTACCAGTCGTTATTGTAAACAGCGGAATGATCGATGTTCACTATGCCGTGGTTATAAAAGTTGCTCTCCTGGCCACCGGCACGGTATTCGTTGGCTTGGAACTTATTGTAGTTGTAGAACTTTCCGAAGTTGTTATTGAAGACACCCACGTTGATGGTACCGCCATTATAGTTCTCGTAGCCAGCCTCGTTACCATTGGTCACGAGAATCTGACCGTCGCCACTCACCGTACCGCCAGGCATCACCACCAGTCGTGCCTGATTCACCAGTTCCAACTGTCTGTCTTTTGGGATATTCAGCTTACCACCATTAGCCACGATAATCAGGCCACGGCTACCTACACGCTGGTTGTTGTCGTTCAGGTTCCATGTACCCGTGACTACCACCGTACGCTCGCAGTGGTTGGGGACGCCATTGGTCAGACCCTCGGTAGCCACCACATTGATGGTCTTGTCCCAAGTGCCGGTAATCTTGAAGTGGTCTACGTAGTTGGCACCATAGACCCAGTGTCCTTCAGTGCCATCCACCCATTTCAGCCAACTGCTTCGGCCACTTTCAATACAACGCTGTTTGACAATTTCCCATGCCTCTTCACGGGAGCTCACGCCGTAAGAGTCGAACTGCCACCAGGTGAACTTCTGGATATTATCTACCCACCACGTCTTATCATCGCCCTGCAGTTCCCATTCGTTGACAGTAAACTCGCCCATGACGTAATGCCCTGCCTCACCGTCAACCCATGCCTTGTAGTTGTCATATATATTGGCATCATTGGGTTCCACGGCACCCTCCAGATAGGTGTTGACGTAAGCCTGATCAGGGATATTGCTCAGATGGGGCACGCTGGGCGCAGCCATCGAACGGGCTGACGAGCGAGCCTCAGCAGTCTCGCCAATCACCGCCGTCATCAGACTGTCAACCACAGGTACATAGCGGTAGGTGGTATAGCCGTTATGATCGGCCACGCCAACCATCAGGCGTGAATCGGCAGAGGGATATTCGAACGAGGCCTCGAAAGTGCCACCACTCTCTACCTCACCTTCCGCCAGCACATAGCCCATGCCGTCGGCCAGGGGGTCGTTGCTATAGATAGTCACCGCATAGGTCTCGCCGTAGTTGCCTGCGATGGTAATCTGCGCCTTGGCCTGTGCCGTCATGCGCCAGTCCTGGTTAGAATCGATAGAGTCTATTTCCAGCACAGCGATGGCATTCTGCATTTTCTCCTCCTCGGTATACACTCTGATGCTATCGTCTGTAACACAACTGCCCAACGACAGCAGTCCCACGGTAGCCAATATGCCGCAAAAACCTTTGTTCATCATCATCCTCATCTTCTGCTTATATGTGTTTTACACCTCTTTATATTTTTTGACGCGACAAAGATACGACGTTTTTTTGAAAAACAGAAGACTTTTAATCATTTTTTCAATAAAAAGGATTATCTTTGCAGGCGTAAACTAAAAATCAAAACGAGTTTGAATATGAAGACAAGGAATCTTTTTCTAGCATCATTACTACTGGCTACATTGCCGCTTTGCGCATCAGCCGATGACATTAACGCCAACCAAGCCACCCAGATAGCAAAGGATTTTGACAACACACGATATGCTACAGCCCGATCTTTGGGAAAGGGAGACACCACGCATGGCGTCAGACTGGTGAAGAGCCGCATGAAAGACGGTGCGCCACTCTATCATCTGTTTAACCGCAACGGAGGCGGATTCGTGCTGGTGGCAGGCAGCGATGATGTGCGAAGCGTGCTTGCCTATTCTGATACCGACACCATCAGCACCATGGACGAGATGCCACCTGCCATGCAAGAGATGATTGAGGCTTACGGCACTTATATCCACGCGGCTCGGCAAAGGGCTATCAGCAGCAACTCCAACGACATTCCAGCACCTACCAAGCCCGTCAGCCCCCTCACTAAGACCACATGGAACCAGGGCACGCCATTCAACACGTTCTGTCCTACGACCGACAATGGGCGCTGCATCACCGGATGCGTAGCCACCGCTATGGCACAGATCATGAAATACTACAACTATCCCGCCAAGGGCACGGGCAGCCACTCATACCAGTGGAACGGGCAGACGCTGACAGCAGAACCAGGGGCACATACCTACAATTGGAACAAGATGTTGCCCAGTTATTCTTCTACCACCTACACCAACGAGAATGTCCAGGCTGTGGCACAGTTGATGTACGACTGCGGTGTGACGTGCGAGGCAGATTATGGCACTAATGTTACATGGGCAAGCATCGGTCGTCAGTTCGTAGACTATTTCGGCTACGACTCCAGCAGTGCATGGATGAAAAAATACCTGACCAGCAATGCCCAGTGGGAACGCATCATCAACGAGGAACTGCTCGTTTCGCGTCCTGTCTACTATTGTGCGCAAAACAAGAGTCACGAGGGACATCTGTTTATCGTCGATGGCTGTGACGACAAGAACTATTTCCATATCAACTGGGGATGGGGTGGCTACAAGGACGGCTACTTCACGCTCACCCTGCCCGACAAGCTGGGGGATTACTGGGACCGTCCCAGCTGCATCATCGGACTGAAGCCGGGCACTGAGACCTCTGAGGTCGACTTCACCGTAGCCCTGCCCTATACGTTGCAGACCCCCATCAGCACCATGACAGGTGCTGCCAATTATGGTTTCATCAGAGGAAACTTTGCCAACCACTCCACACAAGACCAGAAAGTAGAGATGGGCGTGCGATTCATCAGCACCACTACTGGAAAGACATATTACTACGAAGGCAACTATACGGATACATGGAAAGCCAAGGAGGAGTACGAGAATTATTACTTCGAGATACAAAACCTCCCCATTGCTGAGGATACCTACACCGTAGAACCTATCTATCGCCTTGAGGGTCAGACCGAGTGGCACTCCTTCCGTCCACTTCGCGACGACATCGCTCCCGTTGAACTCCAGGTGGTCAACAATATTGAACCTAGCAACCAAAGCATCTTTCTCGTTGATAATCCCACACTCGCTTCCGACCGTACCACCTCGCGCAGCAATCCCGATAACCTGATAGAGATGTACGGCAATGTCATGGTCGATGGCAACTATACGGGCGATTACATCTTCGGCATACAACTGAAAAACACCAAAGGCAATGCCACACAATACATCCCCTCTCGCAGACAAGCCGTCATGAACGGACAGGAACAGTTTATATGGGTTGATGTGCCCACTTCCCTCGTCATGAGCGACGGCACATACAGCGTGGGAATGGCCTACCGCGAGGCAGCCTATGGCAGCGAGTGGAAACCCCTCATCCAATCTAGCGGACTGGCATCCATGGTGAAAAACTTTGTCGTGAAGAGCGAGGCCGATAATATCGTGCCCAAACTCTTCGTAGAAGACCTCTCGGCAGAGGTGGACCTCTCCAACGGCGACCCGCAAGTAACCATCAAGACACGCGTAAAAGCCGTTAACGACATCAAGACAACACTTGTCATATACTGGGAACTGGGCTTCAAAGAAGAGCAGATAGAACTGAAAGCAGGCGAGATCAAGGAGTTTGCCTATACCAACACCTATCCCAATGCCAAAAACGACAGGTACTACTTTGCTCGGGTGTATTATATTACTGACAACGTCTACTATCCAAGAGTCAACAACATCTATTATGTGCTGCTGCCCCCAACAACTGACATACAGCAGCCTGTCATACAGATGGCATCCGATGGTAGTGAGACGGTCAGCATCTATCTCCCCTCAGGTATCTGCATCAGTAAAAAGACATCCCTACGCCAGGCATTCCGCCATCTGAAGCATGGCACCTATATCATACGCCATAGCGACGGCACCACACGAAGAATTATCTTCTAAAGGTTTCAACAGCATAAGTATAAGTGCTAAGTAGCCTATTTAGAAATGCAAATAGCCTACTTTTGAGTGCTAAATAGCCTGTTTACGCACGCTAAACAGGCTATTCTATTGCCTTTTTCAGCGGATTATTTGGCAGATGCGGAATAATTGTGTACTTTTGCATCCATATAGTCAATATGCTATGGAACGACTGCTTCACTACGTATGGAAACATAAGATGCTGCCCCTCGGTGATCTGCTGACCACCGACGGACGCGTTGTGGAGATACTGGATCCCGGACTACTGAATCGCAATGCCGGACCCGACTTCTTCAATGCAAAGGTGAAGATAGGCGGCACGCTATGGGTGGGCAACGTGGAGATACACCTCAGGGCGAGCGACTGGTATCATCACGGACACGACCGTGATCCACGGTATAACAACGTGGTGCTCCACGTGGTGAGCGAGGCCGATATGGACGTGAAGACACTCGACGGCAACTACCTGCCGCAGATGGTGGTGCAGATTCCCGCTTCGTTGAAAGAGAACTACGAAGAACTGTTGCACAACGATCAGTACCCACCATGCTATAAGATCATCCCCGACCTGACGCGCCTACAAGTGCACTCATGGCTAGCAGCACTGCAGACGGAACGTCTGGAACAGAAGACACAAGCTATCCAGAAACGCGTGGAACAATGCGACGGCTCATGGGAAGACGGCTATTTTGTCACCCTGGCCCGCAACTACGGTTTCGGCATCAACGGCGAGGCCTTTGAGATGTGGGCGAAGAACGTGCCGCTCCATGCCGTAGGCAAGCACCGCGACGACCTCTTTCAAATCGAGGCTATCTTCATGGGACAGGCAGGACTGCTACAACTGGAGAGCATCCCCGAGCGCTATCAGGCGGCAGCCCTCAACGAGGGTTACTTTGCCAAGCTGCGTAATGAATACCTCTACCTGGCTCATAAGTTCTCGCTCACCCCGATGGACTTTACGCCGTGGCGCTTCCTGCGTCTGCGTCCGCAGAACTTCCCCCATATCCGCATCGCGCAGTTGGCTAACCTCTACTACGAGAGGAAGGCCGGACTGAGTGCCCTGCTGGAATGTGAGACTATAGAGCAACTACGTCAGTTGCTGCAGACTCACGTCACGCCTTATTGGGAGACGCATTTCATGTTTGGTGCCGAGAGTCCAAGAAGCACCAAGAAGACATCGGTTTCATCGGCAAATCTGATGATTATCAACACCGCCATCCCCATGCTCTTCGCCGTAGGCCGCCACCGCCAGCGTGAGGATCTGTGCGACCGTGCCTTCGACCTCTTAGAGCAGTTGAAAGCCGAGGACAACCACATTATCCGTATGTGGAAGGAGTGTGGACTGGAGGTGCAGACGGCAGGTGACAGTCAGGCCCTCATCCAACTGAAGAAAGAATACTGTGACCGCAAGGACTGCCTGCGGTGCAGAATTGGATATGAATACCTTAAGAGCCCCCTAAGTTAGGGGGTTGGGGGTCTGAACAAGCGTACAAACGAACTAATGAACTATTCAAACCACCCTACAACAAAGGAATTTCGCCAATTCCTTCGTAAGAACAAAACACCATCAGAGTGTATCATGTGGAAACACTTGAACAAAAAACAACTCGATGGTTTCCGCTTTCGCCAACAACACGGATTCGGCCCCTACATTCTTGACTTCTATTGTCCTGAGTTAAGGCTATGCATTGAAATTGACGGTGAGATTCATAATTCTGAAGAGAATCAACAAAAAGATAAAGACAGAACAATCTTTCTTAATCAAAACAGAATCAATGTCCTACGATTTAGAAATGAAGAAATAGAAAATAATATTGATGACGTCATAAAAGAAATAAAAGATTATATATGGAAGAAACTAAAAAAAGCCTCTGTTCAGACCCCCAACCCCCTAACTTAGGGGGCTCTAGAAATTACATCTTTGAAACACGCATGGAAGTGCGCGACTATGAATGCGACATCGAGGGCATTGTGAATAATGCCCAGTACGTACACTACTGCGAACACACCCGCCACCTGTTCCTGAAGGAATGCGGACTCTCGTTTGCCGAGATGCACGAAAAGGGCGTGGATGCCGTGGTGGCACGTATGCAACTGCAATACAAGGTGCCCCTGCGCCCCGACGATGAGTTTATCTCTCGTCTGAACCTCACGAAAGAAGGCATCAAGTACGTGTTCCATCAGGACATCTACCGTGCCAGCGACGAGCAACTCTGTTTCCGTGGGAAGATAGAACTGGTGTGCCTCATCAACGGACGCCTGGGCAACAGCCCCGAGTATGATGCAGCATTTGAAAAATTCATCAAATGAACGAGCAAGAAATATATTACACCATCGCCCTGACCCGCATGACGGGTTTCAACTTCCAGACCGCCCTCCACCTATATCGCGAACTGGGAGGTGGACAAGCCGTCTATGAGCATCGCAACGATATCAAAGACGTGATACCCGATTGTAGCGACCGACTAGCTGCCAGCCTGAAGGACTGGTCGTTGCCGCTGACACGTGCCGCTCAGGAGATGGAGTTTATCACCAAACACCATATCCAACCGCTGCTGCTCGACACCGAGGACTACCCCCAGCGTCTTAGCGAATGTCCCGATGCCCCTATCCTTCTATATTATATGGGCTCAGCTGACCTGAATCAGCGGCGCGTCATCGATATCATCGGTACACGCCACTGTACTACCTACGGACAAGATCTGATACGCCGCTTCGTCAGCGACCTGAAACAGCTCTGCCCAGAGGTACTCATCATCAGCGGACTGGCCTATGGCGTGGATGTCTGCGCCCATCGCAATGCGCTGGAGAATGGTTATGAGACGGTGGGCGTATTGGCTCACGGACTGGACGAGATTTACCCTACTGCCCATCGTGAAACGGCGAAACAGATGTTGAGACAGGGCGGCCTACTCACGGAATACATGACCGAGACGAAGGCCGACAAACTGAACTTCGTGAAGCGCAACCGTATCGTAGCTGGCATGAGCGATGCCACCATACTGGTGGAGAGTGCGGCGAAAGGCGGCGGCCTCATCACATCACGCATCGCCATGGACTATGATAGAGGTGTCTTTGCCTTCCCTGGGGCCGTGGGGGCTCCCTATAGCGAGGGCTGCAACCAACTGATTCGCGACAACGGTGCCTCGCTGATTACCTGTGCCGAGGATTTTGTCAACGCTATGGGCTGGCAGACCGATGCGAAGCGTCAGCAGATTCAGGCCTCAGGTGTTGAGCGCAGCATCTTTCCTGATTTGAACGATGAGGAACAACAGATTGTCAGCGTCCTCAATGAATTCGGTGATTTCCAACTCAACCAACTCTCCGTAAAAACAAATATCCCCATCGGACAACTTACCGCCCTACTCTTTCAGATGGAGATGAAAGGCGTGGTGCGCCCACTGGCTGGCGGCACTTATCATTTATTAAAATGAAGATAGGAAACATAGAATTTGGTCCTCAGCCGGTGTTTCTGGCACCTATGGAGGACGTGACAGATATCGGGTTCCGACTGCTATGCAAGCGGTTCGGAGCCTCGATGGTATATACTGAGTTCGTATCGGCAGAGGCGCTGATACGCGATGTGAAGTCGACCCAGCAGAAGCTGACCATCAGCAACGAAGAGCGACCCGTGGGCATTCAAATCTACGGACGCGATGTAGATGCGATGGTAGAGGCCGCGAAGATTGTGGAACAGGCTGGCCCCGACCTTATCGACCTGAACTTCGGTTGCCCTGTAAAGAAGGTAGCTGGCAAAGGAGCTGGTGCCGGTATGCTGCAAAACATCCCCAAGATGCTGGAGATTACGCGAAAAGTGGTGGATGCCGTGAAACTGCCCGTCACCGTAAAGACACGCTTGGGTTGGAATCACGAGCAACTCATCATCACCGAACTGGCAGAACAGTTACAGGACTGTGGTATTCAGGCTTTGACTATTCACGGACGCACCCGTGCTCAGATGTATACTGGCGAAGCCGACTGGACACTGATTGGCGAGGTGAAACGTAACCCACGCATCCATATTCCTATCATCGGCAATGGTGATATCACCTCACCTGAAGAAGCCAAGAAGGCCTTCGAGACCTATGGTGTAGATGCCATCATGGTAGGCCGAGCCACCTTCGGTCGTCCATGGATTTTTAAAGAAATACGCGATTTCATCGATAGAAACGAGACAGACGAGACATTTGGATTCAACCAGAAGCTGGACATCCTTGAGGAGCAGCTGCGCATCAACGTGGAGCGTATCGACGAGACGCGCGGCATCCTGCATACCCGCCGACACCTGGCTGCTACGCCTATCTTCAAGGCCATCCCCAACTTCCGTCAGACCCGCATCGCCATGCTGCGCGCCACAAAGATGGACGAACTCCTCGATATCCTTGAGGGCACACGCACCTTATTAGGATAACAACTATCGCACCACAACTTTCTTTCCTCGAACAATATAGATGCCCTTGGTAAGTGATTGGCGATTGTCAATCCTGCGACCAGAGAGGTCATAGATTTGAGAGGTGAGGGGTGAGAGGTGAGAGGTGAGGTTACGAGATAGCTCCTCGATGCCATTCGTCTGCTGCGTTGCGCTGAGCGGGAAGAGCATCCACTGGCGATGGATGGGCGCAGTATTGCCATCCTGATACTGCCAGATATTGACCGTCGTTCCGGCTGCTGTCGACTCATTGGTCAGGTCGAAACCATGGCTGCGGCCTTTGCTGGCCAGAATCTTATAGTAAGGATAGTCCACGGTGTCAATATAAAAGTCCTGTTCGCTGGCCTCACTCTTCTGTGCCGTGAGCGAAGAGCTGTTGCTGCTACGATGAGCCGTGAGCCTCAGCCCAAGAGCGTTCTTGAAGCCGTAAGTGCCGTTGCCAAGGTCAGAGAGCGTCCAGCGCTGGGCATCCCCGTAATCGATATCCTGAATGGTGACCTTACTGGCAGTGGCCGTAACGGCACGTGTGGTCTCATGACGAGGGATGATCAGGTACTCGCAGCCGTCGCGCAGCAGATCCGTGGCTGTCACCTCCGTACTATGGGCAGGAATGATAAAGGTCATGATAGACTGGGCGGGCATCACCACCTTGAGATTGCTGCCATTGAGAGAGACCCCGTTCTTGGTGCTGACCAGATTCTCGCTGGCAGAAGTGCGATAGGCCTTGATACTGCTCAGGGCAGGCAGGTCGGTGAAGAGCGAGAGGTCAATATGATGTACGGCCTTGGCACCCTCGTTGAGTACCACCAGCACCAGCGTATCGCGACTGGCATTGACTGCTGCCAGGGACTTGGAGCAGGGCGACGTGATGATGTCGTAACCGTGCTTGATGAAGCGCGTGCATTGCTGACGCACGTAGTAGTTCTTCACCTTCGCGTAGGTCTGGTCGGCAAAGCTGCCTCGGATGGTACACCACTGGTCGTTGGCCTCCTCCATATACTGCCAGTCGATCCACGCTTCCGGCTGTATGTAGCGCATATCGTCAAACAATCGCTGCGCCACACAGAGATTGCCACCAATGCCATTACCACCCTGGCCCGTCTCGCTCATCCAGAGGGGTATCTTCTCCTGATGAGCCAGGAAAGCCAAGCGGGCACGGTCGGCATTGCTGCCAGAATAAGTATGCGTGTTCCACTGTCCCACCTTCGACAGCACACCAGCGTTCTTATATTGTTTGAATCCCTCGACCGATAGTCCTATGTTGGTCTCGTCGGAAGCAGAGATGACGGTACTTAGCCCGGAAGCTTTAAGGATTGGCTCCAAGACACGGATGAAGTTGATCTGCGACTGGTAGTCGAAATGGCAACCCTCCTGCGGACCGTTGGCATACCAAAAGCCTGTGACCGACTCATTGAAAGGCTCCAGCGTCTTGAACTCGATGCCATACTCGTCCTTATAATGTTTGCAGACATCCACTAGGTAGTGTGCAAACTCTTCGTAGTACTCCGGCTTCAGGTTATCCTTGCCGCCATCCGTATTGCCGCTCACGCATCCGCTGTAGGTCATATAGTAAGGACACGAATTACTGAAAGCCTCGAATACCGCATCGGGACGCAATTCCTTGATCTTCAACATGATCTTACGCTGAGCAGCATCACGATCCCAGTGGTACTCATCGCCACTGAAGTCCTTGAAACCCTCCATCTCAGCACGCAAGCCCTTGCCTTTACCCATGTGGTGAAGGTCGCAGTTGCGGTTCTCGGGGTCATCACCACCACCGATGTTATAACGGAAATGCGAGTAGTTGAGACCTGTAGGACTGGTGAGCCACTTGATGATCTCGGTGATTTTCGAATCCGACCACTTTCCGCATTGTCCTGCCCACCAGCAGAGCGACACGCCCCATCCATCGAAATGCTGGCGCACCAACTGCGGATTAATCATATAGGCAAGCGTATCGGTGGGCGGTGTCGCATTGACCTTCGTACTGAAATACCACAGATGCTTGATGTCGGAGCCGTCCTTATTGGAATAGACCTTCTGGTGCCCGTCGTTGCTGTCGGTACCCAGGTATCTGTCATTCGCCTTGCAGCGCAGTTTCACGAACTGACTCATACCCTGTTCGATGGTAAACTTAGCCTCATCCACAGACGGGTCGGCAATGAACTTCGAGTTCCACTCGCCAGTCTTCGACAGGAACATCTCCTTGCCACTCACCTGAATGTTATAATAGCCCTTTCCATCGGGAACGATAACCATTTGCTGCGGACTGGACTTAGTGGATGCCTCTATCCAGCCTCCGTCGTCGGTTCCCATCTCCAGATGGTTACCGCTGCTGTGCATCAGATACAACGTAGTGGGCTCACTGAAACTGGTCTGAGCCATAGCGGCAACGGTGGCTGCTACGATGACTGCAAGAAATAATATTGTTCTCTTCATAGTGGTATTTATTTATGGATTCTTCATGTTACGTGGATGGTGGTTGAGCACCTCTTCACGCAGGGTCTGCATAGACATGTGGGTGTAGATCTCAGTGGTACCGATGCTCTCATGCCCCAGCATGGCCTGAATGGCACGCAGGTCGGCACCGCCCTCCAACAGGGCTGTGGCAAAGGAGTGGCGCAGGGTATGTGGAGAAATGGTCTTCTGGATGCCTGCTGCTTCGGCCTGTTCCTTCAGCATGATGAGGATCATCACACGAGTGAGATGAGCCCCGCGACGATTTAAAAAGACATAGTCCTCCTCGCCTGGCTTGATCTTCAGCGAGTTGCGCCAAGGCAGATAGTTCTTTATCTCCTTCAGGGCGATATTCGAGATGGGTACCAGGCGTTCCTTGGAACCCTTTCCCATGATACGCAGGAAACGCTCGTCGGTATAGACCTGCGACCACTTCAGGTTGATCAGTTCGGATACGCGCAGACCGCAGGAGAATAGCACCTCGATGATAGCACGGTTACGATGTCCCTCGGGCTTCGAGAGGTCGATGGATTCCTTCAGTTTATCCACCTCCTGCGGTGTGAGGAACTCTGGCAGATGTTCGCCCAGCACAGGCGACTCCAACAACTCCGTGGGATCACTGTCCATATAGCCATCCATCACCAGGAAGCGGTAGAACGAGCGCACGCCACTCAGGATGCGGCATTGCGACCTTGGGCCGATGCCGATGTCGTGGAGACCGGCAGCAAACGTCTGCAGGTCGGTAAGCGTCACATCGGTCACCACCTTCCCCTCACGTTCCAGATAGACCAACAGCTTATCCAGGTCAAGGGCATACGCCTCTAAGGTATTGGGCGACACGCTACGTTGCAGTCGCAGGTAGCGCAGATAGTCCTTCCGTATCTTGAGGGTCTGTTGGTCCATCGTTTTTTCTTTCAGTTATTTCACACGCCACACATTGAGGACAATGCCCTTGAAGTCTGACGAGAAGGTGGGAGCACAGAGAAACAGAGAGTTGTTCAGCCAACCGTATTTACTGTCGGCAGGTGCCTCAAACTGGGGCGCACAACGGAAATAGAACGAGGGACGTCCCTCTGCATCCTTGCTATTGCCTATGATACCCCGATTGCGCACATGGATATAGACGCCGTCGTCGGTCTTAATGCAGTAGATGGCTTCCAGTTCAGTACGTCCGTCGGCATTAGCCAACTGATAGTCAGCGCCTCCATTGACAATTGTTCCTTTGATATTAGGTCCTTCGAAAGTGCCTCCCGTAATGGGAATCACGGTACGACGGCCATGCTGCGTGTTGTTGATGGCAAAGGCCTCGCCTAGCGTGACCTTCAGTTGCAGGGCAAACTCCAACTGAGGGGCATCCTTGGGAGCCTCAACCTGTGCAAAAACACTCATCGTAAACAGTGCCATCAAGGCAGTAGTAATCATTTTCTTTGTCTTCATAATTAAATAATGGTTTTGTTATTATTGATTAATGATGGTTGTCCTTTCGTATTTTTACGGGCTTATTTTTGCTCGTCTGCATTTATTTTTGTACTTTTGTCGCGGCAAAGATACAAAAAAAAGTGATAAGTGAAAAGTGATAAGTAAAAAATTATGAAAATACAGATTATCAACGGACCGAACTTGAACCTGCTGGGACAACGGGAGCCGGGCATCTATGGCTCTGAGTCGTTCGAGGCTTTCCTGCCTAAGCTACAGGAGAGATACCCTGACGTGCAGATAGACTACTATCAGAGCAACATAGAGGGTGAACTTATCAACAAGATGCAGGAGGTAGGCTTTTCGTACGACGGCATTGTGCTGAATGCGGGAGCCTATACCCATACCAGCATAGCCCTGCACGATTGCATCCGTTCGCTGCGCTGCCCTGTCATCGAGGTGCATATCTCGAATGTCCACCAGCGTGAGGAGTTCCGTCATAAGTCGATGATATCGAGTGCCTGTAAGGGCGTAATCTGCGGCTTCGGACTGGATAGCTATCGTTTGGCGATTGAAAGTTTGAGGTTTGAGATTTGAGGTTTGAGGTTTGGGAATTGACGAATACATACTCGCCCATATAGAGCCGGAGCCCGACTACCTGTACCGTCTATGGCGTGCCACCAACATCTATATGTTGCACGGACGCATGGCCAGCGGACACCTGCAGGGCCGGTTACTGAAGATGCTGGTTCAGATGATACGTCCCCAGCGCATCCTCGAGGTAGGCACCTTCAGTGGCTATAGTGCCCTCTGTATGGCAGAAGGACTGGAAGAAGACGGTAAGGTCTATACCTTCGAGATCAACGATGAGCAGGAGGACTTTACACGGCCTTGGATAGAGGGCTCGCCCGTAGCCGACAAGATAGAGTTTATCATCGGCGATGCTATCACCGAGGCGCCCAAACTGGGCATCGAGTTCGATATGGCCTTTATAGATGGCGACAAGCGCACCTACGTAGAGACCTACGAGATGGTGCTCAGCATTCTGAAGCCCGGCGGCTTTATACTGGCCGACAACACGTTGTGGGACGGACACGTCACCGACCCTGCCTACGACCGCGATCACCAGACGCTAGGCATCCGCCGCTTCAACGATCACATAGCGCAGGACACAAGGGTAGAGCAGGTCATCCTGCCCCTGCGCGACGGACTGACGCTCATCCGAAAAAACTGAGCGAAGCGAATTTAATGTTTAATTTTAAATGTTTAATCTTTAACATGCAAGAAACAAGACAAAACAAGATTGCACGCCTGCTGCAGAAGGAGCTGAGCGTGATATTCCAGGAGCAGACCCGCGCCATGCACGGCGTGATGGTCAGTGTAACCCGTGTAAAGATTTCGCCAGACCTCAGCATCTGTACGGCCTATCTGAGCATTTTTCCATCTGAGCGAGGCGAGGAACTGTTGAAGAATATCGAGAAGAGTGCCCAACAGGTACGTTTCGCACTGGGACAGCGCGTGCGCCATCAGCTGCGCATCGTGCCCGAGTTGCGCTTCTTCATCGACGATTCATTAGACTATATTGAACGCATTGACGAGTTGTTGAAAAAGTAAAAAGGTAAAAGGGTAAAAAGTAAAAGGGAGTGAATTTTCCGTTTTACATAGCGCGCAGATACCTCTTCTCAAAGAAGTCGACCAATGTCATTAATATCATTAGTGGCATTTCTGTGCTTGGTGTTGCCGTGGCCACGATGGCTATGGTGGTGACGCTGAGTGTCTTTAATGGCTTCAGCGATTTAGTGGCCTCGTTCTTTACTGCCTTCGACCCACAGATTAAGATTGTGCCTGTAGAAGGAAAGACAGCCCCTGCCGATGATCCTAAGCTATTGGAGATAAAGGCATTGCCACAGGTAGCAGTAGCTACGGAGTGCGTGGAAGATCAGGCCTTAGCGGTCTATAATGGCAGACAGGCGATGGTACGTCTGAAAGGTGTGGAGGATAACTTTGAATATCTTACCCATATCCGCAAGATACTCTATGGCGACGGCACGTTTGAACTCCATGCAGCCGACCTGCACTATGGTATTCCCGGCATCCAACTGGCACAGCAACTGGGCATGGGCGTGAACTATCAGCTGCCTCTTCAAATCTATGCCCCCAAACGCAGGGGACTGTTGGACATGAGCGATCCTACCGACGGTTTCGAGGAGGATCAGCTCTACTCTCCCAACGTGGTGTTCGAGGTACAGCAGTCGAAATACGACCGCAACTATATCCTAACCAGCATTGGCTTTGCCCGCCGACTCTTCGACCAACAGGGGATGCTGTCATCATTAGAACTGCGTCTGAAGCCAGGCAGCGATTTCGAGTCGGTAAAGGAGCATATCACGCAGATTGCCGGCGATACCTATCAGGTGATGGATCGCTACGAACAGCAGGACGAAACCTTCCGAATCATGAAAATCGAAAAGCTGATTGCCTATATCTTCCTGACCTTTATTCTGATGGTGGCCTGCTTTAATATCATCGGCTCGCTGTCAATGCTCATTATCGATAAGAAAGATGATGTGGTGACGCTACGCAACCTAGGAGCCACCGACCATCAGATTACGCGTATCTTCTTGTTCGAAGGGCGTATGATTTCTGCCATCGGTGCTATCATCGGTATCATCATTGGCTTGTTCCTCTGCTGGTTGCAGCAGACCTATGGCCTTATCTCACTGGGCAGCAGCGAGGGAGCCTTTGTGGTCAGTGCCTATCCCGTGAGCGTACATCCGTGGGATATCGTTATTGTCTTCGTCACTGTATTGGCAGTAGGCTTCCTCAGCGTTTGGTATCCTGTGAATTATTTCTCCAAACGACTCTTATCCTAACGTGATTTTCTCTACCTCCACAGGTTCGTGTAGGAAAATCAGGGCTTGATCTTTAAACTTCTCTGGATTCTCGGTAGTGAGGTAATTGGCGGTGCCACCCTTGGAGCAACGCTGTTCCATCTGTGGATGACGTTGGAGATACGACTTCAGACTCTCAGCCACATATTCACCTTGAGGCACAGCCCTGACGCCTGCAGGCAGGTACTTCAGTATCTTGGGCATCAGTAGCGGATAGTGAGTGCATCCCAGTATCAGCGTATCAATCAACGGATCCTGGCGCATCGCCTGATCAATACATTTCTTCACAAAATAATCGGCTCCGGGCGAATCAGCCTCATTGTATTCCACCAAAGGCACCCAGAACGGGCATGCCACACCCGACACCTGGATATCAGGGTGCAGCTTCTTGATTTCCAGGTTATAGCTCTCGCTCTTGATAGTACCCTCGGTAGCCAGCACACCAACATGACGACTCTTGGTGAGTTGTCCGATGACCTCAGCAGTAGGGCGGATCACACCCAGCACCCTTCGCTCAGGGTCCCATTGCGGCAGGTCCACCTGCTGAATGGTGCGCAGTGCTTTTGCCGATGCCGTGTTACAACCCAGAATCACCAAGTGGCATCCCATGTCAAACATCCGCTGTACGGCCTGACGTGTGAACTCATAAACCACATCGAAGGAGCGCGGACCGTAGGGCGCACGCGCATTGTCGCCCAGATACAGATAATCGTATTCGGGCAACAGCTGACGAATGCCATGCAGGATGGTCAATCCTCCATAACCGCTGTCAAAAACGCCTATAGGACCGGCTTCATTTCTCATTTCTTACTTCTCATTTAGACAGAAGCTGTTCAACTGCTTCTGTCACATCCACTCCCATCGTAGGTTCGATAAACGGACAGGCATTGGCATCAGTATTGATGACCAGTGCCAGATGTTGCTCACGGGCCACGGTGGCGATAGCCGCGTTAAGACGGGTGCGCAGGGGAGCCATCAACAGGGTTTCCGTCTGCTTCAACTCGTCAATCGACTGCTGTTTAAACTGTATATTCTTCTGCAGCATCTCCTGAAGCTCCGTCTGACGCTTCAGTAGGATGGTGCGTGGGAAATCTTTCTGACCTTCCAGAAAGTCCTCGTACTTACGGTTAAACTCATTCTCAACACGCTGCAGCTCTTCCTGAAAGGCACTACGCAGCGAGTCCATCTTCATCAGCACAGCAGCATTTTCAGGCATAGCCTTCAAGGCTGCCTCATAACTCAAGTAACCGAAGCGCAATACCTGAGTGTTATCCTGTGCCTGCGCCGTCAACGCGATGCAAGCAAATATCACCAATAAAAATCTTTTCATCATATGCATACTTATTCTATTCAAGCCGCAAAATTAGGTATATTTTCCCAAATAACGAAATGATTTGATGATTTTCTCAATAATAATAACTATCTTTGCAGGGTGATTGAAGATTGAAAATTAAAAATTGAAGATGAAAGCCCTCAGTCCACTCATTGTTTTCCTGACGCTCTACCTGGCTACCAGCATCGTGGCACAGGACTTCTACAAAGTGCCTATCGCCGTGGCCTTCCTCGTCAGTTCGGTTTACTCCTTACTCACGTTAAAGGGTACGATGAATGAGCGTATAGGCATCTTTGCCAAGGGAGCAGGCAACCCCACGATGGTGCTGATGCTGGCTATCTTCATCCTGGCAGGTGCTTTCGCCGCGTCGGCAAAGACGATGGGCGCCGTTGATGCTACCGTAGACCTTGCCTTGCGCTACCTGCCCGAACAGGCCATCCTGCCAGGCATCTTCCTCGCCTCCTGCTTCATCTCCCTGAGTATCGGTACTAGCTGTGGCACCATTGCCGCCCTCACCCCACTGGCTGTAGGCATCGCCCAGCAGTCGGGCATCAGCATCCCGCTGATGGTAGGACTGGTGGTTGGTGGCACCTACTTCGGCGACAACCTCTCGTTTATCAGCGACACCACTATCGTAGCCACGCAGACGCAGGGGTGCAACATGAAGGATAAGTTCCACGTCAACATCCGCATCGTGGCTCCCGTAGCCATCGTGATGCTCGTTGTTTATTTCTTCCTAGGCAGCAATCTCAGCAGTCCTACGCTGACAGACAATATGAACTACTGGCTGGTACTCCCCTACCTTGCCGTGGTGGTGCTCGCCGTCTGTGGCGTCAACGTGTTGCTTACGCTCACCATCGGCATCCTACTTACGGGCATCATCGGCATATGGATAGGTGCCTACGATGTGTTTGGCTGGTTCAGCGCTATGAACGACGGTATGATGGGCATGTCAGAACTCATCATCGTCACGATCTTGGCTGGCGGTATGCTAGAGATTATCCGTTACAATGGTGGCATCAACCTCATCATCAAGGCTCTGACACGAAATATCCACGGCACCCGAGGCGGTGAGCTGAGCATCGCCGCCCTGACCTCTCTAGTGAATATCTGCACAGCCAACAATACCGTTGCCATCATCACCACTGGTCCTATCGCCAAGGACATCGCCCAGCGCTTCGGCATTGATCCGCGCAAATCGGCCTCTATCCTCGACACCGCCTCCTGTTTCACCCAGGGTCTCCTACCCTACGGTGCCCAGGTACTTATCGCCGCAGGACTCTCCGGCTTGAATCCCATCGCCATTATCCCCCATCTCTACTACCCCATGCTCATCGGCCTTGCCCTCATGCTGGCCATCCTCTTCCGCTATCCCCGCAAGTACTCGTAATATTTTAATTGCTAATATATTTGCATTTTCTCTCGATTTACATTATCTTTGCACCCAAGAAATGCGACACAAAAGACAAACTAATAATTAAAAAGAAGTGATTATGAGGAAATTTTTACTTACACTTTCAGCACTACTGCTCACGTTGGGCGTCGGTGCACAAATAACATTTGAATGGGGCACAGCCTCATGGAACATTAACGACGGCAAGGTGTTTGCCAACATAGAGGAGCTTCAACAAGAAGGCATTGTGCTGACGTACACCAATCCGAATGCGTACGCGCTTACTCTTCTAAATGCCGTTTCTGTGGCTTACGATCTCTACGTTGACGATGCTACCGAGGCCATCAAGGATACGGCGACGGCACGGGGCAATGTGGCTGTGGAGTTTAACTATCCCTTTGTAGAAGGTCATCGCTACAAGATTGTCACTACAAAATCGAGACTCGTGCGCATCAACCTCGCTACATATACTGATGAAACCATTTCTGAAAATAATGACTCCTACTCTGTGAGCTTCACAATAGAGGGTCCCGAACTGGTGAAGACCATCAACAGGGATGCTTATATGTCGCTGGACATCATAAACCAGAACGAACAGCTTACGTACTCGCTGATTGACACGACGGAGGTGCTCAGTGCCCTGGGTGCCAAGAGCACTGACGAGCTGGCTATCTATGGTCTCAATGGAAATGGGTCGTACAACAACTATGCCGGCGAGAGCTGGTATGACGGATGGCGCGATGCCGACGGCGAGTACACTAAATACAATGGAGGCTGGGACGTTGTGGCAGGACATAACGCCTACCCTGCTGTATACTGCATCAAGATCAGTAACAAGGCTGACTCACTATTCTACTATTTCTACGACTACTGGAAGTTATATACGGAGGAGGAGGGAGACACTATCGGTGGTTCTACCTTCGGCGGAAGCCGCAAACGCGCTCCCCAGACCTCGTATAACAACATCATCTGGGATTGGGACAATGGCGACAGCATTGTCAAGTACAAACGCAGCTACCGCGTGGACGAGGGCAAGGACTACAAAGCCAGTTTCGCCGTGATTGCCAACAAGAAGATAGTGATTATCAACGCCACACTTCACTTCGTGAGTCAGGAAGATTATACTACAGCTATCTGTCCTAAGAAGGTGACAATGGCTGACGCCGTTGCGGAAGACAGGTATACGATAGACGGTAGGAAGATTGGCAAGAGTACGCGTAAGGGTCTTAACATCGTGAGGATGTCAGACGGTACTGTACGAAAGGTACTTGTCAGATAAAGATCAAGAATAAAACAATAAAAGGCTCAGAATTCTGAGCCTTTTATTGTTTTAACGCTGTGGCATCTTGCCGTCGAAAGCATCGACAATCATACGCAGGAGGTCGTCGGTAGGACGTGAGAGTCGCATATTGCCCACTTGTCTCGCTGCCTGACGCTTGCCAGACTCAATCTCGGCGATGCGCGTCTTCAGGATTTTCTTCATCTCTTCCTTCTGCTGCTTGTCGGCATCAGGCGCAGAGAAGGGCTTTGACCACTGAGCCAGTTGCATATCAGAGGCGTCGAGCTCTTTGTTTGCCAGATACTCCTTGATATAACCAATATAGGCCTTGTAGTCCTTTTGCTTCTCAGCCAAGGTGATGAGGGTGCTCAGGCGGTAATGGTCGGCCTCCTTCGTCTTCAGCTCCTTCAGGAGCGCAAGGAAAGCGTCAAACTGCTGCTGGTTGAGACTCGCCCCACCATCCTTCTCTACGATGAGCATCCCCTGATAGGCAGACAACACGCTGTTTACCTTGCTTTCCACAAGGCGGGCGCCCACTTGAGATGCCAATGCCTCAGGATTCTTGGCAGTATAGACAAATGACTTGGCAAAGGGGTTGGTGATATTCTTCAGAAAGATGCTGCGCAGAGTGCTGTCGGCAGCAAACGTAGCCTCCTTGCCCTCCAGCAGAGCCTCTGCCACATCGTTGGCATCCTGCGTCTTATAGGTGGCAGTCAGCGTCTGGAGATAAGCCAGAAGGAACTGCGGGTCGCGCTCACCGGCATCCCAACGGCTCTTCAGCGAGGCTGAGGACTTGTCGGCACTCTTCTCCTCTACCTTCTTGATAAACTCGTCAGCAGGGCTGCCCCCAAGGAAACGACCTATTTCCTGAGCATCAGCATTGAAGATTACAAATGTGGGGTAAGCCGTAATCTGAAGTTTCTTGGCGAGCGGTGCACCATAAGCACTCTCCATGTCTATCTTCACGCTTACGAACTTGGGGTTCATGGCAGCACCAACCTTCTCCTGCGTGAACACCGTGCGTGCCATCATCTTACAAGGTCCGCACCAGGTGGTGTAGCAGTCGAGGAATATCAGTTTATTCTCAGACTTTGCCTTGGCTGACGCCTGCTCCAGTGTCGTACCATCGGGCTCGAATGCGATGCCCTGAGCCATTGCGGTCATGAATGCCATCAATGACATTGCGATTGTAACAATTCTTTTCATCGTTCTAAGTATTATTAGTTGTTTATATTTCTATTTACTGCATTGAGAATTTCCAAGCCATATCCTTCACCCGTCCAGGTATGCTGTATTCGTAGTGGGTAGAGGTGTTCAGGATGCCGCTGGCAGGATTAATCAGATACTGATAGACCTTACCCTCGTGCGTGGTTTCGTTCCACGTAGCGATATGTACCAGGTTATCAGCGCGTGGCACAAGGCCGTAACCATAGACTGTGCCGTGATAATACTTCATGATGCGCACACAGGTAATCGTCTCGTCGGCAGAGGGGGCTTCCCAGGCCACACTGGCAGGCTGCTGGCTGTCATAGGCAAAGTCGTAAAGACGAGAGCCGGCAGCGTAATAGACGAAGCTACCCACGTGACTGGCAGCAAACGATGTGATATTCTGGATATCAGGACACACACCGTCTAGGGCATAGAGCCTCACACCAATATTCGTTGTCGTAGGCGTCGTGGTGGCGAAGTTTGCCACAGCAAGATAGCGCTCACTGCCCTTGGCCATGATGAGATAGTCATAAGGACGGAGGCTCACGGCCATACTCTCGCCTCGTCCCCAATCCGCCATCACGAAATCCATACCCGTATCGTTCACATCAAAAGCAGCCAGGCTCATATCCTGTTCACCAAACTTCTGAAGACGTGCCTCGTTATAGCCCGCATAGCGGAACTGGTGATGCGTTTGGTCGTATACCACCACACCATAGTTGAGCGTACCTGGCACTTCGGCATTCCAAGGAGCCAGCATGCCAATCTCATCGTCAGCATACTTGGCTACGCCGAAACGCGTATTGCGACCCTCAGTAGCGCTGAAAGAGTAGGTGTTTGTATATACCTTATTGTCGTTGATGACAACCTCGGAGTTCTGTCCTGACATCACGCCAGAGCCATGCTCGCCATACCATGTGGGCGACACCGTAGAAGGGGGATTATGGAAGAAGTCATGAAAGGCTACTGCCTGTTCGATGCCGTTCTCGCTCACTCCTACCAGCGTCTGATCTGTACAGAGACCTACATAGTTATTACCCGATACGAGCGACACGGCAATGTCGAGGCAGCGGATAGGCTTTCCTTTGAGCAGGGTACCGTTAGTGGTCTCATACAGATTGGTATAATAGCGGTTATAGTTGGCATTCAACTTCGTCCATGAGTTATAGATCAGGGCGAGGTCTGACGTCTCTGGCACGTCATTACGCTCGTAGAACACCATCCATCCCCCATCGAACACCTCGCTGACGGAAACGGGTATACGCAGGAACTGACGGATATTGTCGTTGCGATTGGTAACCACAAGCTGCACGTAGTAGTTGCCACCAGTACGGCTGATGACTGCTTTCAGACGACGTGCATTGCCAATGGTGTCGACAACGGTGCTGCCACTGGCACCTGACACTGCGCTGAAGATAGTCCACTGATAATCCAGAGGACTGTCATCGCCATCAACGACCTTCTGTCCGTTGAACACAACGTCAGGATTCAACTCCAAGGTATCGAATCGCATGATAGCATATTCTGGCAGGATGCCAGTACCCACGGTGTCGATGCTCACCTGATCGAGCGCATGATAGTCGTAGTTGCCCTCGTCCTCGTAGCAAGACGTCATAAGCAACGCTGCCACAACGAATATGGTAAGGGGTGAAAGGTGTAGAGTGAGTGGAAATATTTTCATTGTGATGAGTGTAAGTAAAAGTTAGAATGTCACAGGCACTCCATACTCATCCATAAGCGGTGTGTCGTGCGTGTTGTTATACTCTTCCAGTGCTTGTTGCACACACTGTTGGAGATAAACAGCATAAGCAGCCGACACCACGTTGGTGGTCTCGTCGTAGGAAGTCTGTGCGTTATAGTTGATTTCAAAATCAATCAGTCCGAGGTGCTCAATCATAAACTGATACTTCACTCGGCTATAGGTGCCAAAATACTTGCTCAATGCCACACGGGGGTAGTTGGCACTATCCCAGTTGGAGGGCTTAGCCAGATAGTTCTTCAGCACCACCGTGAATTGCTGATGCTTCTCCGTGCCAATAGAGAAAATATCACTCGGGACCACACGGAACTGCACCTCGCCGTCGGTCTCAGAGAACAGGTCTTTGCTGGCCAGCTTCTGCGTATTGAAATACACCTTGAATTCACCGCCTATGCTACCGGCAGGAATGACGTAATCCTCTGTACGAACGGTAGGAGCCACAAGGGAAGAATCCTTACCAAAGACCTCGAGACGGAATGTGCGGTCGTAACTGGTCACCACACCGCTTACTTGGGCATAGAACGTAACGCTTCCTTCTTCATACGCATACGAATAGTTGTAGATGGCGTTGTCGTAAACAGCTCCCGCCTGAGTGCCCACCCAGATATTAAGTGCTGTATAGCTCGTGTCGAAACTATCCAGCTCCGCCTTTTCGCAGCTTGTCAGTACGAAGAGCGCAGCTATTATGGAGTATAAGTATATGATTGTTCTTTTCATCTTCTTCACTTATTTATTGGGGTCCCTATAAGCCGACTCTGTCTCTGATATAGGCAAGGGGAAGGTATAGACCTTGTCTGCCACTGCGTTGACGTCAGAATAGAGGATGTTGGCACTGTTCAGTCGTTTGTAGAGGAAGAACAGCTGTCCCTCGCCAAGCAACTCACGACGATACTCGCGGATCAGCTCCGTATAGTAGTTTGTAGGCAGCTCACTGAGGGCTGTCAGGTTGCGAGCCTTGCGAACCTCGTTGAGCGCGGCAAGGGCTTCGTCGTCATCACCCTGACGATAGCTGGCCTCACTCTTGATGAGATACATCTCCGACAGGCGCATCAGGGGCATCTTGTTGGAATAATACTCATTGGCACTGCTTGGCTCATCATATTTCATGAGATAACGGTTGTTGGCATGAGTTGACGAACCGGTCTTGAACAGGAAGGTATAGCGATAATCCTGCGTGGCGTTATCGAAATAATCAAGCAGGCGGTCACGGGTCACGGCAAAGCTATAGGGTGAATCATCAGAGAAATAATTCTCAGCCACGCTGCTGGTCAGCGTCAGGTTGTTGAGGGCAAAAAGGTGCTCATTGGCAAGACAGCGGTCGTAGCCTTTTTGCAAGTCATCGACAGCTGCCCAGCGGAATGCCGTGGCCTTTACCACCTCATCGGCAGCGCTGGCAGCACCCGCATAGTCGCCTTTCCACATACGCACACGTGCCTCAAGACCCTTCACGGCATAGTAGTTGAGGTGGAGCTGACGGTTGTACAGATAGCCGTTGTCCACCATCTCCGTGATTTCACGGCCTGTCACGATGGGGTCATGGTCTTTCAGAAGGGCCTCAGCGGCAAGCACGTCCTGCAGGACAGCCTCAGTAGCCTCGCTCACCGTGAGTTGTGGCGATACGCTATAGGATAACGAAGTGCTGTAGGGGATTGACGGTTGCTGGGGATTGACGGCATAGCTCACACCAAAGCAGCGGAGCAGGTCGAAATGCAGGAAAGCACGGAGCGCCAGGGCTTCGCCCTTGATGACCTCGTAGTTGTCTTTGGCAAACAATCCTGCATTAGCATCGATATTGGCAAGCAGATGGTTAGCATTGGCTATGCCCGAATAGTTTGTTGTCCAAATGCCGCGAATGAAACTGGTGGGGTAAGCAGCGTCGTAACCGTATGTTGCTACATCATTGTATTGTGACGAATAGTAATAATCCCATTCCTGCCCCAATACGCCGATGAATCCGTAGGTCAGTTCCTTGGCGTAGGTATTCGGCGACACCATGGATGAATAGACGCCGGCGAGGGCTTCCTTGAAGCCTCGCTCGGAAGAGAACAGCTCTGTATCTTCCACCTGCGAGCGTGGTTGCACGTTGAGCCAGTCGTTGCAGGAAGTCATCGCAAGACTCACCGTCAGCAGCAAGACAGAGATGATGCCACTGGTATTTCTATGATGATCGTATAGTCTGTGTTTCATATCTTTAGAATGTTGCTGCGAGTGAGAATGCGAAGGTGTGGGCGTATGGATAACTGACGCCACGCTCTGCGCGTACGGTTGAAATATGGAATACGTCGTTGACATAGAACGTCAGTCGGAGGCGCTCCAACTTGGCTTTCTGCAGCCACGACATATATTTGAAGTCATAGTAACCCGAGAGGGTGGTAAGCTGCAGCATATTGTTACGCTGTACGAAACGTGTGGAGGCGTAGGTGGTAGTAGGCGTGCTGGAGATATGCTTATAGAGTGCGATGTCGCCTGCGGTATTCCAAGTATCGCTAAACACCCGTCGGTCTACGTTGTTGGCAATATTCACGTTCTCCACCCTGTCGACGAGTGTCTGGTTGTAGTAATCACCGCCCCACTGATAGCTGAACAGCAGGCTGAGACCAATGCCGCGGTATTCGCCATTGAATCCGAAGGTGCCGTGAACCTTAGGGTTAGAGTCACCGGCAATGATGTAGTCGTCGGTGGTATAGTCGTAAGTCGTCGTTCCGTCCTTCTTCAGGAACATCTCGCGACCTGTGGCTGGGTCGATACCTAAGGAGCGTACTGCCCAGATGGCAGTCATCGACTGTCCTTCCTCGTAGCGGATGATAGGCGACGTGGATAGTTTTGAGTCCTGCTCACGGTTGAATGTGCTCAGCGCTTCATTGATATCCACCACCTTGTTGACATTATGTGCCACACTACCCGTGAGGCTCATATACGACTGTCCGCTCTGATAAAAGCGCCAGTTGAACGTAGCCTCAATACCTCGGTTCAGCACATTACCCAGGTTCTCCATATAGCTAGTGAATCCGGTTGACGACGGGATAGACATCGCAGTCAGGGCGTCGTGGGTCTTACTATTGTAATAGTCGAAACGCATATTGAACTTCCTGCCGATACCCAGGTCTAAGCCGATGGTCAGGTCGCCCGTCTGCTGCCACTTCAGGTTGGGATTAGGCATTCCCATGAGGTAGGCACCCGATATGTTATCGTAGACGATAGAGTCGTAGAACTTATAGGTGGCCTTGGACTGATAGGGTGAGAAATTCTGGTTTCCCGTCAGTCCGTAGGTGATACGGAACTTACAGAGCGTGAGCCATTTCGCTGACTCCATAAAGGGTTCCTTGTGCAGGTTCCAAGCCGTGCCCACACTCCAGAAGGTGCCCCAGCGGTTGTTACTGCCAAAGACTGAAGAGCCGTTGAAACGAAGACTTGCGTCGAAAAGGTAACGCTCATCATACGAGTAGTTGAGCGCTCCAGTAATTCCCAGTGAGCGGGTGTTGGTCTCGCTACCTGACGGCACGCCGCCGTCGGCATACTGGCGGGCAAAAGTGATATAATCGACGTGGGAGTTGAGGAATCCCCATGCCGTCATACCGTCAGACAGGGAGTTAGTGGACTGCAGCGAGTAGGCCACATTGGAGAGAAGCATGTGCTTATCCCACCGATGGGAGTAGTGTCCCGTTAAGTCCACAGAGATACTGTTACTCTCGCCATTGGTGATGGTATAGCTTCCGCGCTTGAAGTAGCGATCGCCCGTCCAGTCGTTGAAGCGGGTATGGTCGCCAGGATAAAAATCCTCGCGCCGGTTGTTCTGATGAGTATAGCCGAGACGTGCCGTGAAGCGCCAGTCCTCCGTCGGACGGTATTCCACATACGCATTCTCGCTGACCTCCGTGTATTTAGAAAAGTTCTTCGTGCCTATCGTCGCATTATAAAGCGGATTATAATAGGTGAGCGTACTGCCATTGGCACCTGGCGACGTGAAATAGCCAAGCACCTTCTGCACGTTACCGTTCTCGTCCGTAGGCTTGAAGTAGGGGTTCATGGTCACATAGTCGGAGAACGAACCATAGGGACTATCGTCAGCCCTGTTGCCAGTCACCGTAAGAGAGTTGCGAAACGACCATTGCTTGTATCTGTACGACAGGTTGATGTTGCCCGATATGGTGCGACGTCCCGATGCTTTCATCACACCCTCCACATTATTGTACATCAGGCTGGCGGAATAGCGCAGCTCCTCGGTGCCGCCCTCGAAATTGACGGTATGCTTCTGGCCTACACCGGAGCGCAGGGGTTGCGAGAGCCAATAGGTATTTACACCGCTTGCTATGTCGGCAGCAATGGCATTATACTGCTCGTCAAGCAAGGCCTGATAGTAGGGCGATGACGAGGTGTAGCGTCCTGCCGCCTTTTCTACCTGCAGCTTCTCGGCTGCATCACACATATTGTAAGACGTGAGGTCGGGCACCTCTATGTTCAAGTCGCCCGTATAGGTGATACGCAACCTGCCTGCCTGTGGCTGTATCGTCTCCACAACAATCACGCCGTTGCTGGCCTTTGAACCGTAGATAGCCTTTGCAGCACCGTCTTTCAGTACCGTCACCGACTTGATGCGGTTGATGTCCAGGTCAAAGATCTGTTGCTGGCTGACCTCGAAGCCATCAAGGATAAAGAGTGGCGAGTTGGGGTTGCCGCTATAGTCGCCCTGCAATCCGCTGAATGATGCCTTACCGCGAATGGTGATGTCCGACAGGTGGTTAGGGTCAGAACCGTTGATATCGTTCATATCGACCACAAATGCAGGGTCCAACGCCTGCACGGCCTTCAGCACACTCGTGCCGCTAATCATCTTTAGGTCATCCTGAGTATAGCTGGATGCCGATCCCGTGAACGTAGACGACTTATAGTCGAAAAGGCCAGTCACCACAACATCGTTCAACTGCGTGTTGTCCTGCAGGGTGAACACCAGGTTCGTGTGGTTACGATTACCGTCGTACGTCTTGGTGAGCGTCTTCATACCTACGAACGACACGTCGATAGTGACGCTTTTGCCTTTGGGAACAGACAGGGTGAACACACCGTTCTCGTCGGCCGTAGCACCAGCCTTCGACTCTCTCACCCTGACGGCAGCTCCTGGCAAGGCCTCTCCCTGACTATCCTTGATGACGCCCTGCAACACGATGGTTCCCTCACGCACTACACCTTGCGGACGCTCTGGCGTAACCTTCTGCATAGGAACCGATGTGGGCTTGTCATCCTGCGCATACACACACACACATACCCCTTGCCACAGTATGGCAAGCAGCATTGGTGCTATCCTTTTCCTTATCATCTTCTGCTAATTTAGCTTTACAGGGCACAAAGTTACA
>CAZIKA010000007.1:0-34707 GCA_964539705.1 uncultured Prevotella sp.
TCAGTATCTGGGGTATGGTGACCACCACCGGCAGCACCAAGACCAACAACCTCGTCAAGACCTATCATCCCTACGTGGAGGACGAGCAGGAGGTCGGAGATATTGAGAATCCGTAAGATTTAAAGGGGCAAGGGGCATGGGCTCCTTGCCCCCAGTATCGAAAGAACGGGCAAATTCTTTGTGGTTTGCTCGTTTTTTTTGTACCTCTGGCTTCGCCGAAGGTACTCCTGCTCGAAAATCCTCAAATTTTATTTGGTATTTTGCTCGCTTATTCGTACCTTTGCATCCAAATTCAGAAACATTAATTTTTATATTAACATTGTTGTAGAACAGTATGGAAAAAAGTGCATTGCAAATTGCAAGAGCTGCCTATCAGCCAAAGCTGCCCCGCGGACTGAAGGGCGCTGTGAAGGCTGTGGAGGGCGCTCCCACACAGAGTGTTGACAATCAGGAAGAGATCAAGGCCCTCTTCCCCAATACCTATGGTATGCCCCTCGTGGAGTTCGTACCCGGTGAAGAGAAGAGCTATGAGCCCATGAATGTGGGTATCATCCTCAGTGGCGGTCAGGCTCCTGGCGGTCACAACGTGATTACCGGCCTCTTCGACGCCGTGAAGCGTCTGAACCCTGCCAACCGCCTCTTTGGCTTCATCCTGGGTCCTGGCGGACTGGTGGACCACAACTACATGGAGCTGACCAAGGAGATTGTTGACGAATATCGCAATACCGGTGGTTTCGACATGATCGGTTCTGGCCGTACTAAGCTGGAGAAAGTAGAGCAGTTTGAGAAGGGTCTGGAGATTATCCGCGAGCTGGGTATCAAGGCTATCGTGATTATTGGTGGTGACGACTCGAACACCAACGCTTGCGTGCTGGCAGAATACTATGCCGCTAAGAACTACGGTGTACAGGTCATCGGTTGTCCCAAGACCATCGACGGCGACCTGAAGAACGACCAGATTGAGACCTCGTTCGGTTTCGATACCGCTTGTAAGACCTATTCTGAGCTCATCGGTAACATTGAGCGCGACTGTAACTCTGCCCGCAAATACTGGCACTTCATCAAGGTGATGGGCCGCTCGGCTTCTCACATCGCCCTGGAGTGCGCTCTGCAGACTCAGCCCAATATCTGCCTTGTTTCTGAGGAGATTGAGGAGAAGGCTATGAGCCTCGATGATATCGTTGATTACATTGCCAACGCTGTGGCTGTTCGTGCTGCTGATGGTAACAACTTCGGTACTGTGGTGATTCCTGAGGGCGTGATTGAATTTATCCCCGCCATCAAGAAGCTGATTGCTCAGTTGAACGACGTGCTGGCTCTGCCCGAGGCAAAGGAGATTAGCCGCGACGAGCAGGTGGACTTCGCCAAGAGCCACCTCACTGAGGAGAACCTCGCCGTGTTCAACAGCCTGCCCGTTGGCGTGGCCCGTCAGCTGGCTCTCGACCGCGACCCCCACGGAAACGTGCAGGTATCGCTCATCGAAACAGAGAAGCTGCTCTCTACCATGGTAGCCCAGAAGCTGGAGAAGATGAAGAAGGAAGGCAAGTACACCGGCAAGTTTGGTACTCAGCACCACTTCTTCGGTTACGAGGGACGCTGCGCAGCTCCTTCTAACTTCGATGCCGACTACTGCTACGCTCTTGGTACCAGCGCTGCACAGCTCATCGCAGCCGGTAAGACCGGTTACATGGCTATCGTGAAGAACACCACAGCTCCTGCCGACGAGTGGAAGGCTGGCGGTGTGCCCATCACTATGATGATGAACATGGAGAAGCGTGCCGGTGAGATGAAGCCCGTGATCCGCAAGGCCCTCGTAGAGCTCGACGGCAAACCCTTCAAGACCTTCGCTGCACAGCGCGACCGCTGGGCTCGTGAGACCGCTTATGTCTATCCCGGTCCTATCCAGTACTGGGGACCCACAGAGGTTTGCGACCAGCCTACGAAGACATTGGCGCTTGAGCAGGGCAAATAATGCCAGGAAATCATTCTGATTATACTACATCGCGAAGTCAGGCGGGCAGGAAACGGCCACGCTTGACTTCGCCTGTTCGTAGAAAGAAGCCCAGCCTCTTCCTGCGAATGTTGCGAATTGTGCCCAGTTGGGCATGGTGGATTGGCGGATTGACGGTCGTGGCCGTCTATATCGCCTTCTTCTACTACCTCTTCGTGTCGCCCTATGGCTTCCGCTGGCGAGCTCTCTACGGTGAGGTCAACTATCCTGAAGGCTATGATATCCACGGCATCGACGTGAGCCACTACCAGGGCGAGATTGATTGGGAGGTGCTGCGTAATCAGGGCACTATAGACGACTGTCCCATCCGCTTCGTGATGATCAAGGCCACCGAGGGCACCACCAATATCGACGAGAATTTCGAGGACAATTTCTTCCAGGCTCGCGAATACGGATTTACCCGTGGCGCCTACCATTTCTACAGCACGCGAACAGCAGCGGCCGACCAAGCCCGCTTCTTCATACAGAACGTGAAGCTGGAGAAAGGCGACCTGCCGCCCGTGCTCGACGTGGAGCATAAACCCCAGAACCAAAGCCGAGAGGAGTTCAAGCAGAGCGTGCTGCAATGGCTCCGCATCGTGGAGAAACACTATGGCGTAAAGCCCATCCTCTATACCTATTATAAATTTAAGATGGACAACCTCAACGACTCCGTCTTCGACCAGTATCCCTATTGGATAGCCCACTATTATGTAGACAGCGTAGAGTATCAGGGACCATGGAAATTCTGGCAGCACACCGACGCAGGAAGTCTGCCTGGCATCAAGGGCCCCGTGGATTTCAATATCTACAACGGCTCGTATTACGACCTGCGACAACTCACCATCGGCAGCCAGGAAACGATAGGCGTAGATGCTTATCGTAACGATTGAACAAGAAGATACTATCTTATGAATTATCAGAAGATTATAGATAAATACTATACCGAGAATGATGCCCTCAAGGCGTTACTCATAAAGCACTCCAGACAGGTGGCCGACCGCTGCTTGGCGATATGCGACAGGCACCCCGAGTTGGGGCTCGACCGCGACTTCCTGGAAGAGGCCGCCATGCTCCACGACATCGGCATTCGCTGGTGTCACGCGCCAAGCATCCTCTGTATGGGTGAGCAACCTTATATCCGCCACGGACTCATTGGTGGCAAGATACTGAGGGAGGAAGGACTGCCACGCCATGCCCGCGTTTGCGAACGCCACACCGGCACTGGGCTGACCCGCGAGCAGATAACCCGTCAACAACTGCCCCTGCCCGAAGAGGATTTTTCACCTGAGACCATGGAGGAACAGCTCGTTTGCTATGCCGATAAATTCTACTCTAAGTCACATCCCGATCGAGTGCTCACGGTAGAGGATACAGCACGCAGTCTTGAGAAATTCGGCCACGAAGGCGTAGAAAAGTTCATGGAATGGTCTAAAAAGTTTGAATAAACCTAAACTTTCCTCATTTCAACTTCCACATTCCACTTTTTATTTGTAATTTTGCATCGTGAAACGCAAATCGGCTATATTTTTGATGCTTTCCGTCGTCCTGTTTATGCTGGCGGAAATACCTTTTGCCCCTCGTCAGGATAACACTTGGGGGATGAGAGGGGACACTCTGGTCGTAGCCGATTCCGTTCCCATCGACTCCTTGTTTCAAGATACCATTATCTCAAAAGGTGCCCACCAGGCCGCTGCTGCCATGAAGCGCGACACGGCGATGATGGACTCGCTGGAGCTGGCTATCTATCTGCACAACAAAGCCGTTGACGACTCGCTGACACTCGACAGTCTCAATCGTCAGAGGAAACATGGCATCGACTCGCCCGTGGAGTTCTCGGCTAACGACTCCCTGCTTTATCAGGCAGGCAACGGCATGGCATTCCTCTATGGCGACTCTCACGTGAAATACCAGAACATGGATCTGAAGAGTGAGAAGATTTACCTGAGCCTCGACTCTTCGCTGGTTCACGCCACCGGCGGTCGCGACACCACCACAAACCAACTCTTCGGAAACCCCGTGTTCCAGATGGGTAGCGATACCTATGAGAGCGACACGATGGCCTTCAACTTCAAGACGAAGAAAGGATTTATTCAGCAGGTCTATACCGAGCAGCAGGAGGGATATCTGAGCAGTCAGCTCTCCAAACGAGGGGCTAATGGCGAACTCTATCTGCAGCATGGAAAATACACCACTTGCGACGAGCCGCATCCCGATTTCTACCTGGCACTATCGAGAGCCAAGGTAAGACCGGGTAAAGACGTGGTCTTCGGACCTGCCTATCTCGTGGTGTGCGATGTGCCCCTGCCGCTGGCCATCCCTTATGGATTCTTCCCCTTCACCAAGAGCTACAGCAGCGGTTTTATCATGCCAACCTATGGCGACGAGACAGAGCGAGGCTTTTATCTGCGAGATGGTGGCTACTACTTTGCCATCAACGACAAGATGGACTTGAAGCTCATCGGAGAAATCTATACCAAGGGTTCGTGGGGCATCAGCGGAGCATCTAATTACCGTCGTCGTTATCGCTATAGCGGTTCGGTTTATGCCAGTTATCAGAACTCAATTACCGGCGAGAAAAACCTGCCTGACTACGCAAAGACCACCAGCTTTAAGATTCAATGGAGCCATCGTCAGGACGCAAAGGCAAACCCATACTCCAATCTCTCGGCATCGGTCAACTTTGCCACCAGCAGCTATGAGCGCAATAACCTCACCTCGATGTACAATCCGCAGACAATGACACAGTCTACGCGAACATCTTCCGTGAGCTACAGCACCTCGTTCTCGAGCATCGGCATGAGTTTGAGCACCACGATGAACGTGAACCAGAATATGCGCGACTCTACCATTGCGATGACTATGCCCGACCTGAATATCTCCATCTCGCGATTCTATCCCTTTAAGCGTAAGAAGATGGTGGGCAAACAGCGTTGGTACGAGAAGATTGCCATGTCATATACCGGTCATTTCAGCAACTCTATCTCGACGAAGGAAGACAAGCTGATGCACTCGGACCTTATTAGGGACTGGCGCAACGGTATGCAGCACTCCATTCCCATCAGCGCCAGCTTTACCGTGTTCAATTACCTGAATCTCACGGCATCGTTTAACTTCACAGACCGCACCTATTCGAACAAGATTATGCGCTCGTGGGACGGCACGCAGGAATTGCGCGATACCATCTATGGCTTCTACAATGTTTACAACTATAACATGTCGCTCTCGGCATCAACCAAGTTGTATGGCTTCCTGAAACCGCCAAGTAAGTTCCTCGGAGGAAAGATTCAGACTGTGCGCCACGTCTTCACCCCACAGGTCAGCCTGAGCTATGCGCCTGACTTCAGCGCATCGCGTTATGGCTACTATGAGACTTATCAGAAGACCGATAGCCAGGGTAACGTTACGCTAGTGGAATACTCGCCTTACCAGGGCTCGCTCTTTGGTGTGCCAGGCAAAGGAAAGACGGGTAGTGTCTCGTTTGATATGTCGAACAACGTGGAGATGAAGTGGCGTGGAGCCAACGACTCTATCAAGAAAATAAGCATCATCGACGAGTTTGGCGCCTCGATGTCCTATAATATGGCAGCTAAGATCAGGCCGTGGAGTGACCTGTCGACCCGCATTCGCTTGAAGTTGACAAAGAACTATACCTTTAACATGAACGCCATCTTTGCCAGCTATGTCTATGAGGCCGACTCGGTGGGCGCAACGCCAAGGTTGAGCGAGCACACCACCTATTGGGAACAGGGAAAAATAGGCCGATTCCAGGGTATGTCACAAAACCTCTCTTACACCATTTCCAACGACAAGATTTCGAAAATCATCAAGTGGCTCAAGGGTGAACGCGATGATAAGGACAAGGGTAGGGGAAACCGTGATGAAGAAGCGGAAGAAAAGAATTACGAAAACGAGGTGGAGTCAAATGTAGACCCCGAGATGGAGAAGGCCAAACATGGTGCTAAAAAGAAGAATGCAGGCATGGCTGAGACCGATGAAGACGGCTATCTGCCCTTCTCGCTTCCTTGGTCGCTAAGCTTCGGTTATGGTGTCACCATGCGCGAGGATACCGATGTGAAGAAGTTCAACTACAACACCATGCGCTATCCCTATAAGTTCACGCAGAACTTGAACATG
This sequence comes from uncultured Prevotella sp., assembly GCA_964539705.1. Taxonomy (GTDB): domain Bacteria; phylum Bacteroidota; class Bacteroidia; order Bacteroidales; family Bacteroidaceae; genus Prevotella. Next base: position 6,128 of record CAZIKA010000007.1, read on the forward strand.
AGCGGAAACATCCGACTGAGCGATGGTTGGAACATCTCGTTCACCTCAGGCTATGATTTCGAGAACAAGAAGATTTCTATGACTACGGCATCACTTTCGCGCGACCTCCATTGCTTCAATATGTCGTGCTCAATGGTGCTCTCGCCTTATACCAGCTATAACTTCTCCTTCCGCTGTAATGCATCAACGCTTACTGATGCCTTGAAATACGATAAGCGTAGCGGTTATAGCAACTCCGTGCAATGGTATTGATAAAGGATTAGCTCTTGGCAAGCATCAGAGCATCAAGCGCTTCCTGCTCGCCTACAATCCAAATGATGTCGCCCTCTTCAAACTGATGCTTAGGACCTATCGGCGACAGGTTTTCCTTGCCTTCCTCTATGCCCACAACCATGCAGTTGAACTGGTTGCGGATGCCGCTGTCCTCCAATGTCTTGCCGATAAAGGGACTGTTTTGACCAATGATAAACTGGCGCAACTTCATCTCGCGCTTCTCCAGTTCAAAGTCCTCGCCTAATACTTCCTGATCGATGGCATTGCGGAACTTCGTCAGCTGGTCGTCGCTACCAATAGCCTGAAGTCTGTCGCCAGGGAAGAGAATGGAGTTGCCGTCGGGAATGTTGATACGGCGGCCACCGCGCATAATACTGCTGATGTGGATGCCATATTTGCGGCCAAGACTGAGTTGTTTGAGCGACTGGCCCATCCATCTGGAATTGAAGGGCACATCGAAGTCGGCAATATGGATATCACGATCCAGCAGCTTCCCTTCATAGAGCGGCTTCTTCTTACCATGCACCTGAGCCTCGATATCGCGCGAGCGCAGATTGTTGATGAAGAGGCGCTCCAATAGGATGCTGCGACGTTTGATGCTTCTCGACATGATAATAAAGACAACGGCGATGACACCAATCGTGATGAGAAGGGCAGGACCGAAGTTTGTCAGATAATGAACCACATAGAACACGATGTTCACAGCAATCAAGATGCGGAACAGAATGGTGAAAATCAGGGGCAGGCGGTTGCGATTACTCTCTTTCCATAAGGCCTTGAACTCCTCGCTATGGTTTTTCTTCATCACCATAGCGCGCAGGAAAGGCGATATGAACAAGATGGTGGTAAAGCCCGTGATGGCATGTCCATACCACTTGTCGTTTGTCAGATGAACCATGAAGGGATGGAAGAATGTCAGCATCACGATAACCGTCGCTGTTGAGAGAATGGTGTAAATAATCGTGTTGACGGTCATCTGCCTCAGCAGGCGCTTCCATTTGCTTTGCTCGGTAGTGTTGGGATGGCTCATCGAAAGGTGGTTGAGCATCTTGATGAAGCGAGTGGGAAGGTGGGGCTCCAGAGCATTATAAGCCGGTGTGGCAAGCCGTATCATGTAAGGTGTGAGAAATGTCGTTATGACGGATACGGCCACCACCACCGGATAAAGGAAATCGCCAATGACTCCCAGAGAGAGTCCCAACGATGCTATAATAAACGAGAATTCACCTATCTGAGCCATGGAGAAACCACAACGCATAGCCGACTTCAGCGACTCGCCGCCAAGCATGAACGAGAATGAGCCGAAAAGGGTCTGACCGATGATGATGGTCATTACCAGAACAAAGATGGGAAGGGCATAGTCGATGAGTATTTGTGGGTCTACCAGCATGCCAACCGATACGAAGAAGATGGCGCCAAACAGGTTCTTGACGGGTTCCACCAGTTTCTCTATGCGCTCGGCCTCTATCGTCTCTGCCAGGATGCTGCCCATGATAAAAGCACCGAAAGCAGAGGAAAAACCAACCTTCGTAGAGAAGACTGCCATAGCGCAGCAGAGACCCAGCGAAACGATGAGCAGTACCTCGCTATTAATCAGCTTGCGTACTCGACGCAGAAACAACGGAATGGCAAAGATGCCCACCACGAGCCACAGCACCAGAAAGAAACCAATCTTCATGATAGAGCTTATCATCTGACCACCGTCGGGATTGTTGCCGCTGGCAATGGCACTCAGCATCACCATCATCACGATAGCCAGGATATCTTCCAGTATCAGCACGCTCATCACAAGGCTGGCAAACTGTTGTTGCCGTAGTCCTAAGTCATCGAAGGCTTTATAGATAATGGTGGTGGAACTCATGGCCAGCATTCCGCCTAAGAAGATGCAGTTCATTCGTGACCAGCCAAAGGTGTGGCCTACGATGATACCGAGCATGGACATCGTAAAGATGATACTGATGACGGAAATAACTGGCGAGGCTCCCATCTTCAGGATTTTCTTGAACGAGAAGTCCAGACCCAGCGAGAACAAGAGGAACATCACACCAATGTCTGCCCACAAGTGGATATTCGACATGTCGACCACAGAAGTGGTATAAGGCATGTGAGGCGACACCAGAAAACCGGCTACGATATAGCCCAGCACCAATGGCTGCTTCAGTTTTTTGAACACCAAAGTCACGATACCGGCTACAATCAGTATCAGCGCAAGGTCTTGTATCAGATTGGGGAGTTCCGCCATAATTCTCTATTACGAATTGTATTGAGCTGTCAGTTCGCAAATCTTGACGATAACCTGCATAGCTTTTTCCATCGACTGGATGGGCACAAACTCATAAGGTCCGTGGAAATTGATACCACCGGCAAAGATGTTGGGACAGGGCAGACCCTTGAAGGATAGCTGGGCGCCATCGGTACCGCCGCGGATAGGCTTCACCTTTGGAGCCACACCAACATCCTGCATGGCTTTCAGTACCAGGTCGATGACATGCATCTGAGGGTCTATCTTCTCCTTCATGTTGTAGTATTGGTCGGTCAGCTCCACGCTTACCGTGCCCTCGCCGTATTTCTCGTTCATCTGATTGACAACGTTCCTGATAAAGCGTTTACGGGCCTCGAACTTTTCGCGAGAGTGGTCGCGAATGATATAAGAAAGCTTGGCCTGTTCCGTCTGCGATTGGATGCTGGTCAGATGATAGAAACCCTGATAAGCCTCGGTGGTCTCTGGACGTTCATCAGCAGGAAGCATTCCAATGAGCTCTGTGGCTAACAGACTGGCATTCAACATCTTTCCTTTGGCATAGCCAGGATGAACGCTAACGCCCTTGATGGTAATCTTGGCTGATGCGGCATTGAAGTTTTCGAACTCTAACTCGCCAACATCGCCACCGTCCATCGTGTAGGCCCACTCACAACCGAATTTCTCGACATCGAAATGATGAGCTCCCATGCCAATCTCCTCGTCGGGATTGAAGGCGATGCGAATCTTGCCGTGTTTGATCTCCTTGTGCTCCTTGAGGTAAATCATGGCCTGCACAATCTCGGCAATACCGGCTTTGTCGTCGGCTCCCAAAAGGGTGGTGCCGTCGGTCACGATGAGGTCTTCACCTTGATGCTGCAGGAGTTCGGGGAATTTCTTTGGCGAGAGCATGATGCCCTCAGAGAGTTCAATATCGCCACCGCTATACTGATTCACGATATGTGGATTGACGTTGGCACCAAAACAGTCAGGGCTGGTGTCGTAATGGGAGATGAAGCCTATTACGGGCACATTCCCCTTCATATTAGCGGGGAGTGTAGCGTAGATATAGCCTTGCTCGTTGAGCGTAACGTCTTCCAGCCCTTCTCGTTCAAGTTCAGTTTTCAGATAGCGGGCAAAGACCAGCTGTTTTTCGGTACTGGGCACACTTTCGCTTTCTTCGCTTGATTGGGTGTCGAACTTGGTATAGTTGATGAATCTTTCTATAATGTCCATTTGTTGTTTGTTCTTGATTAGTTTCTCTTTTCTTTAATGATGCCGTGTCGATAAGCATAAAGCAAATCTTTGAGCTCCTCGATCTGATGGCTTAACTCTTCTCCCTTGTCGGTATCGGCAACAAGCATCCGATGGGAGGACATCTCGACGATGAGCGTCGTAGACTTAATGTCGGTGCCGCGAAGAATGGCATCCTGAGCACTTGTAAACGGCTCGTGCTGAACGAGTTGGAAACCACGACTATGGTACACTAGAGTATAGCCGGCAATCCCCGTCTCTTTATGATATGCCTCAGAAAAGCCACCGTCAATCACCATCAGGCGGCCACCTGCCTTGATAGGATTCTCGCCCTTGGATACATGAATGGGAACGTGACCGTTGATGATATGACGATTGGAACCCGACACACCGAAGGCATCGAGGATGCGGTCGCAAACTTCTGCAGAATCACGGAGCTTGAAGTAGTTGCCTTTCTCTTCGTGATAGGTTTCCTTGTCGGTCAGGAAATAGCGTTCGAAGGTGGCCATCTTCGACTTGTCGAAGAGGGGAGAGTTCTTGCCACACCACAGATAGAGGAAATAGTCCTTGGCATAGGCCTTCTGATCGGCAGGGGTGTCGTTTTGGAATGCAGAACGAATAGTCTGACCAATAACCTCCATGAGCTCCTTGCCGCTGTAGTTCTTGCCCATGATGGCTACTTCCTTTAATGTGCCGTCGTCGTTAAGGGGAATGGAAGCATGGAACAGCAGATTCTGATTACAAATGGTGTACATGCAACCGTGGCTCAAAATTGTGCGGATATGCTTGCGCAGCTTTTCGCTTACACGGAAGGAATGATGGAGCTTGCACATCAAGTCAGCTTCCTCAGGAGTCAGTTCAGAGGGATTTCCTTTCATGACAGTTGGGAAATGGCATGATGTCATTTGATGTTTTATGCCATCAATAACGCAAACTTGCTCGTTTAGATCAATATGCTCTATCAGATTGCGGTCTTCCATCTGCCATTCCGGACGGCGATGGAATATCTGTGCTTCTGTCTTAAACTGGAGAACGGAAATGGCTTTATGCATCTTGGCGATGAGATGGCGCGTCTTGTCGTCCATCTTGCCGTCGTCTTTGAGTAGCTTGGGCTCAAACTCCTCGCAAGGGTCATCGCCATAGGTCTCGAGGGCAAAGGTGGCCAAGGGAACGAGATTGATGCCATAGCCTTCTTCGAGTGTTGCAAGGTTGGCATAGCGAAGAGACAGGCGCAAGACGTTACAGATACAAGCGTCGTTTCCAGCTGCTGCTCCCATCCACAGAATATCATGGTTGCCCCATTGGATGTCCCATGAATGATATTGGCGCAAGGTGTCGAGGATGATATGGGCACCTGGGCCGCGGTCAAAGATGTCTCCTAGGATATGCAACTGGTCGATGGCCAGGCGCTGGATGACATTACAGATAGCAATAATAAAGTCATCGGCACGACCTGTTGAGATGATGGTATCGACGATAACGGCAACATAAGCGGCCTTGTCCTGGTCGTCTGTGCGCTCATGAAGAAGTTCCTCGATGATATAAGAGAACTCTTCTGGCAGGTTTTTGCGGACCTTGGAACGCGTGTATTTACTTGAAACATCACGGCATACACGAACCAGTTGATGAATCGTGATGCGATACCAATCGTCCAATTCTTCTTCTCCTGCCTTGATGAGTTCCAGCTTCTGTTCTGGATAGTAAATCAGGGTGCACAGTTCTTTCTTCTCGCTTTCGCGAATGGTGTTGCCAAATATTTCGTTTACTTTTCGCTTGATGTTACCAGAAGCATTCTTCAGAATATGGATAAAGGCTTCATGCTCTCCATGAAGGTCGGCAAGAAAATGTTCTGTGCCTTTTGGAAGATTCTGAATAGCCTCCAGGTTAATTATCTCGCTAGCTGCATCAGCAATAGTGGGGTAGGTGTTTGATAATAGATGAAGGTATCGTAAATCGGTATTCATAGTTGTAGATGGTTGTAGATATCTTTTCTAAGCTTGCGTGTCTCGCTGTTCTCTATAGGCGCACAAGGCATGAATCCCTGGTCAAGCTGAAGAATTTCTTCTTCTAAGAATAGTAGGCTTTTGAAGAGAGACAGGTTGTTTTCTGATTCTAATTTATTGATGAGTTCATCTTCGTCCAATGTCTTATCGTAAAGCGACTCAAAAAGGTTGCATAGTTTTAAAACTGTCAAGCCGTTACTGCGGATATCGCTAAGTTGAGTTGCGATGTCTGCTTTTGAAGTCGACATAGGAATCTTATAATAATCAGGTAGATAACAGGCCGTTTTTTGATAAGGTGGCACTTTGATGTCAAGCAGTTGAAGGCCCTTGTGGATATGAAGAAGGATACCTTCCAGTTCCCCATATATAAATAAGGTGCGGAAATTAATGTTGTCAGCATGGACAGATTGTCCTGCTACCCAGCGCTTATCACCGCATAACGCCACTTTTAGAATGATGGATAGTGCATCTCGCGTTGTCTCATCCATGAAAGGTAAAGGATTGGAATCCATCACTTTCTGGTAGACATAGGCCATCTTATTGGCCATCTCTTCGATGTCTGTTGTCTTGGTAATCAGTGGGTTGCGGATAATCTCTACTCGTTTAAAACCTTGCTCCTGTAATTCTTCTGCTTCCATAGGACTTCGGGCTATGACAGCATAATAGGGCTGATGATGATTGAACGGAGTTCCACATGGTGAAACTACGCGTCTGCAGGTTGTGGCGCATCTGATGTCTCCATAGATATGCACAATGTCAGGATGCCAGTCCTTGCATTTTTTTCTAAAGACAACAGGGCTATCAGCCACCTCTGATTCAACTCGTTGCGACATAGCTTCTATGAGCAACGTCACATAACGAGATGTCAGAGTGTCGTCTTTAGGATAGTAATGCAGAACTTTTATCATAACTCGTCACTTGTATAGCCAATGGGGAATGGGCGACAGTTGTACTGGGAAGCCATGATTTCGCCATAGGCACCAGCACTACGGATAGCAATCAGATCGCCTCGCTTTGCACCATTGATATCAATTTGCTTTGCAAATACATCGCTGGATTCACAAATAGGACCAACCACATCGTAAGCCTCAACAGGTTCTTCGCTCGAGATATTTTCAATCTTGTGGTAAGCCTGATAAAGAGCAGGGCGGATAAGGTCAGTCATGCCGGCATCTACAATACAAAATTGTTTGGTGGCCCCTTTCTTTATATATAATGTACGCGTGATAAGTGAGCCCATCTGAGCAACTACTGCGCGACCTAATTCAAAATGAAGTTTCTGGCCAGGACGCAACTTCAAGCGCTTGGCATAGACATCAAAATAAGATTTGAAATCAGGAATGCATACACGATTGGGATGCTGATAGTCAACACCCAGTCCACCGCCAACATTGATACTTTGAACTGCGATATGATGACGTTCGAGTTGGTCTTGCAAATCATTGATGCGATTGCAGAGAGCCTGAAAATCGCCCATGTCGAGTATTTGTGAGCCAATATGGAAGTGAAGTCCTACAAAGTTGACATGTTTCATGGCGTTTGCTTGCTCAATAATAGATTCCATATCGCGCATCGCTATGCCGAACTTGTTCTCTGCCAATCCTGTTGTGATGTTTGCATGAGTGTGAGCTCCCACATCGGGATTGATACGAAAAGCCACATTGGCAATCACATTCTTTGCTGCTGCCAACTCGTTAATCACTTCCAATTCCGGCACACTTTCCACATTGAAGCATTGAATACCAGCATCCAAACCGAGATTAATTTCCCAGTCGCTCTTACCGACACCGGCATATACAATCTTAGAAGCAGGGAAGCCTGCCTTTAATGAGGCTTCTATCTCGCCACCACTCACACAGTCGGCTCCCAATCCTGCTTGACGAATGGTCTTCAGCACGTTGGAGTTGGCATTAGCCTTAATGGCATAATGCACACGAAAACCTTCGTGCTTGTTGGCTTCTTCGATAATGGTCTGCAGCGTTTTACGCAGCAGATCCATATTGTAATAGTAGAAAGGAGTTCGAATGGTAGCGAACTTCTCTAAGGGGAATTGCCCTTTCATCGTTGTCTTATTTAAATAGGTTGTCGCTCAGGCTCTGCAGAGCGCGTTTCTTGTCTTCTTCGCGGATGAGGAACGAGATGTTATAGTTAGAACCACCATAGGAAATCATGCGAACAGGAATATCCTTCATAGCGTCCATTACCTTGGTCTCGAAACCAATATTCTGCCAATCAAGGTCACCAACAACGCAGATGATGCACATATTGGTATCAACGGTTACGGTACCATATTTCTTCAGCTCATCCATAATCTCACCCAGATGCGATGAGTTATCGATACTCATTGAAACACCAACCTCTGATGTGCAAACCATATCGATAGGAGTCTGATAGCTCTCGAAAATCTCGAATACCTTGCGCAGGAAACCTGTAGCCAGAAGCATGCGGGAAGATTTAATCTTGATGGCGGTAATATTATCCTTTGCTGCCACGGCCTTTATCTTTCCGTATTCGGTAGCATTAGAGATTGTTGTGCCTTCTGCTTCTGGGTCCATCGTGTTCAGCAGGCGAACGGGAATTCCAGCATACTTAGCAGGTTGCACGCAAGTGGGGTGGAGAATCTTTGCACCAAAGTAAGCTAATTCGGCAGCCTCTTCAAACTGTAGCTGATGTACAGGCTGGGTGTGATCAACCACGCGTGGATCGTTATTGTGCATTCCGTCGATATCAGTCCAAATCTGAATTTCCTCAGCATTCAAGGCAGCACCAATAAGTGAGGCGGTATAATCAGAACCTCCACGCTGCAGATTGTCAATCTCGCCATAAGCATTGCGGCAGATGAAGCCCTGGGTGATATAAACTTGAGCACCAGGATTCTGCTCTATCTGAGCAGCCAGTTTCTCTTTGATATAGACGGGGTCTGGCTCTGCATTCTTGTCGGTGCGCATGAAGTCAAGCGCATTGAGCAGAACGGCATTGATGCCAATCTCCTTCATATAGTTGGCAACCATATTGGTAGACATCATCTCGCCCTGGGCAACAATAGTCTTCTCTTCAAATGAAGTAAAGAGTTCTTTTGTAAAAGAACGCAGGAAATTGAATTCATCGCGCAGGAATTCGGCTGTCTGTTTACGATACTCGTCTTTCGTGAAAAGCTCTTCCAGATGCTTTGTGTATTTGCGCTCAAGGTTATTGATAACCTCGTTGGCACCATCAGGATTCTTCTTGTAAAGATAATCAGAAATCTCAACAAGAGAATTGGTTGTTCCAGACATAGCCGAAAGTACAATAAAAACGGGTTCTCCCGACTTTGTAACAAGTGATGTTACCTCTTTCATTCTCTGCGGTGTACCTACTGAGGTTCCGCCAAATTTCATTACCTTCATTTTGTATTGTTGTTTATGTTTATAATCACGTTTATTCTTCTTCAATTACAATCTTGTTGTAATCATTGGTTACATCCTCAAGGTGTTCGTCATAGCATCGATAAACAATGCCTGGATACTTGTCGAGAAGAGGAATATTATGGGTTGACATAATGACTGCCGTACCTGTCTGAGAAATCTGACGCAATAATTGTATAATACCGTCGGCAGTCTCCGGATCAAGGTTGGCTGTTGGCTCATCTGCAACGATAAGCTTTGGCGAGTTCAAAATAGCACGAGCAATAGCAATGCGCTGTCTTTCTCCACCAGACAGTTCATGTGGCATTTTATCTTTCTTTTCAAGCATATTGACATCATTCAACACTTTGTCAATACGCTCTTGCCTTTCTGTCTTGTCTTTCCAACCTGTTGCTTTTAAAACAAATTCCAGATTCTTCAGAACAGTACGGTCTGCTAATAATTGAAAGTCCTGAAAGACCACGCCCATCTGACGTCTCAGCGATGGTATCTGATTCCGCTTTAATGTTAGCATATCATGATCTAACACCATTGCTTCCTCACCTTCGTCAATAAAAAGTTCAGCATAGATGGTCTTTAATAGCGAACTCTTACCAGAGCCCACCTTTCCTATAATATATACAAACTCTCCATCGCCAATGTGGAAGTCAACATCTTTCAATACAGGAATACCATCTTTTTGGCATACTGTAACTTTTTTATATTCTATCAGCATCTATTTGCGTGTTAATCTGAAACAGAATAGTTATTTTATCTCTCCTGCAGCCTTTGCTTTACGGCGCTTGGCATCCCATTCCGGATCGTGGCGTCTATGAAGCTCCTCTGCAATATCTTCAATACGTAGACCTTTGCTTGTCAGTAAGACTAATAAATGGTAAATGAGGTCTGAAGATTCATATACAAGATGCTCATCATCACCATTTGTAGCTTCAATAACAGTCTCTAATGCTTCTTCGCCAACTTTCTGAGCCATCTTGTTGACGCCATCGCGGAAAAGTTTCGTAGTATAACTCCCTTCTGGCATCTCTTGATAGCGCTTCTCAATGAAATCTTGTAGCTCGGACAAAAAATTGATGGCAGGCTTCTGATTGCTTTCACCCCAACAGGTATCTGTGCCTTTATGACATGTAGGACCAATTGGGTGAACCTTTACCAGCAGCGTATCATTATCGCAATCGATAGCCATGCTGACCAGATTTAGATAATTACCACTTGTCTCGCCCTTTGTCCACATAGTCTGCCGTGTGCGACTCCAAAAAGTCACCTTACCGGTTTCCACAGTTTTTTTGTAGGCTTCTTCATTCATAAAGCCAAGCATCAGCACATTCTTAGTGTCTGCGTCTTGTATAATGGCTGGTACCAAACCACCCATCTTCTCAAAATCTATCGTCATAGTCTTACGTTTATTCCTTCTTGTGACAAATATTGTTTTAATTCAGGAATAGGTATTTCCCCGAAGTGGAACACGCTGGCAGCCAAAGCCGCATCGGCATGTCCTTCCAAGAATACATCCCTAAAATGTTCTTTCTTACCGGCACCTCCACTAGCAATAATAGGGATGTTAAGATTGTCTGCCAGTTGAGCTAATGCCTCGTTGGCATATCCGTTTTTCACACCATCATGATTCATGCTTGTGAAGAGAATCTCTCCTGCGCCTCGTTCCTGTACTTCATGAGCCCATTCAAACAGACCACGTTCTGTGCGTTCGCGACCGCCTTTCAGGTAGCAATGCCAACCATCTGCATCCAGACGGGCATCAATAGCAACAACACAAACCTGGGAGCCGAAACGGGTAGCAACTTCTTCTATTAAATGAGGATTACGCAAGGCTGCGCTATTGATGCTCACTTTATCGGCACCAGCATAGAGCATCTTCTCAACATCAGCTAATTCATTGATGCCACCACCCACAGTAAAAGGAATATTCAATTGCTGAGCTACCTTGGTGACCATCTCAGTAAACGTCTTACGCCCCTCATAACTGGCTGTAATATCAAGGAATACCAATTCATCGGCACCTGCCTGACTATAGGCTTTGCCTAATTCTACAGGATCTCCGGCACTCCTCAACTGCACGAAGTTAATCCCTTTTACGGTTTCTCCGTCCTTAACGTCTAAGCACGGGATGATGCGTTTTGCCAGTCCCATAGTTCTTTAAGATTAATACGTCCTTCATATATGGCCTTTCCAAATACTACTGCCGGGATGCCTGCAGCTTCTAAGGCCTTGATGTCGTCTAATGAGCTAACGCCTCCGCTTGCTATCAGATGCAGCTGAGGATATGTCCTCATGACTTCTTGATAAAGTGAGATAGCAGGTCCGCTCAGAGTCCCGTCTTTTGAAATCTCTGTACAGAGCACGTTTTTGACGCCCATATCAATATATTGCTTAAGGAACGGAAGCAATTCTTGCTCAGAATCCTCTTTCCAGCCATTAATACTAATACGACCGTTGCGAACGTCTGCTCCGAGAATAATGCGATCTGGACCATATTTCAGTAACCAACGTTCCAACAGTTCTGGGTTAGTTACTGCCACAGAACCTATTGTTACCATTGAAGCACCCGCCTCGAAAGCCTTGCCTATATCATCGTCCGACTTGATGCCGCCCCCAAAATCTATAACTAATGAGCATTCTTTAGACAATCGGCTAAGTATCTTGTCGTTGACAATATGACGAGACTTTGCACCATCCAAATCAACAACATGAAGTCTTTGGTAGCCGATTTCCTCAAACTGTCGAGCCATCTCCAATGGGTCTCCATAAACAGTCTTCTGCTCATAGTTGCCTTTGGTCAACCTGACGCAACTGCCGTCAATGATGTCTATTGCAGGTATTAACTCTATCATAATTCTAGGAAATTTCTGATGATACGTTCGCCCACGCTTCCGCTTTTTTCTGGATGGAATTGTGTGGCGTAGAAATTGTCTTTATGCAAAGCAGCAGAATATGGAAGTACATAGTCGGCTACAGCAATGGTCTCTGGGCATAATGGAACATAGTAGCTATGCACAAAATAGACATATTGTCCTTCAATGCCTTTCATCAGTTCCGACTTCGTGTCATGAATCATATTCCATCCCATGCAAGGCACTTTGTCCTCGTGTCGGGTTGGGGTGAATCGTTTTACTTCTGCATCAAAGATTCCGAGACAATCCACATTGCCCTCTTCAGAATGGCTGCATAGCAGTTGCTGTCCGATACATATTCCCAATACAGGTTGTGTCAACGAACGGATAACCTGATCTAACTGATGCTCTCGTAGGTAAGCCATCGCTCCGCTAGCCTCACCTTGACCAGGAAAGAGTACACGGTCGGCTTGCTTCAATAGTTTGGCATCATCTGTCAATAATGGTTCTATCCCTAATCGTTTCAGGGCGTTCATCACAGAGTATATGTTGCCAGCATTATATTTGACTACTGCTACCTGCATGTTTATTTTAGCTAAATATGATGGTTTTGTTCTTATATGTCAATATTTTTCGCTGGATATGCTTGCTGACAGCACGAGACAATACAATCTTCTCTAAGTCTTTACCCTTCAATACAAGGCTTTCAGGAGTGTCCTTATGGGTAATACGGGCAACGTCTTGCTCAATAATAGGACCGGCATCCAGTTCTGCCGTAACGTAATGACTGGTAGCACCGATAATCTTTACACCTCGTTCCCATGCCTGATGATAGGGCTTTGCTCCTACGAATGCCGGTAGGAAAGAGTGGTGAATATTGATGATGTGGTGTGGATAGGCAGCAATCATGTCATCGCTGATAATCTGCATATAGCGAGCAAGAACGATGAAGGTGATGCCTTTCTCTTGCAAGAGTTTCATTTCGGCTTCTTCTACCTCTGCTTTGTTGGAGTGGTCTTTCTTGATGGACCAAACGTAATAGGGAATGTCAAACTGTTCGGCTACATAGCGCAGATCCTCATGATTGCTGATGATGCATGGGATGTCGCAAGCAAACTCTCCAGCCTTCCAGCGTGCAAGCAAATCATAGAGACAGTGGCTCATCTTCGATACGAAAATAGCCATCTGTGGACGCTTGTCGCTGAAGTAGAGACTGAATTCTATCTGATAGCGCTGCTTGTAAAGCGTTTCTATGTACTCTTTAATTTTTTCGCGTGGTATAAGGAATGAATCAAGTTCCCATTGGACACGCATAAAGAACATTCCATCCTGATGGTCTACATACTGATCCAAGTCAACAATGTTTCCTTTGTTGTCTGTAATGAATTTTGTAACTTCTGATATGATGCCCTGTTGGTCTGGGCAGTGTAGAAGTAGAATTGCTGTTGGTTTCATTTTCCTGACATATAATCTTTATTTCAACGTGCAAAGTTACAAAAAAATATCATTTTGGATAGTTATTTTCATACTTTTTTGATGTTTCAAGTAAAAAGTTGTTCCTAATTTGAAAAAAAACTGTATATTTGCAGAAAAATTAGTGGCGATGGACGTAAAACAGAAAGATAATAGGATCAAGAAAGAGGGTGTTTCTGTCGGTAACACAGAGAATGTTCCTGCTTATTGTGACATTATTAATCCGCAGGTTGTTAATCGTTTGCATGAGAAAATCATTTCTATAATAGTCAATAAGAAGAAATACCGAGATAAGAATTATTCTGCCAAGCAGCTCGCTGCTGATTTGGGAACCAACACGCGTTATGTGTCTGCCGCTATTAATATTCGTTTTCATATGAATTACACATCCTTTATCAATAAATATCGAATTGATGAAGCGATGACTATTCTTGAAGATTCTAAATATCAGGATCTATGCATTGAAGAAGTAAGTGATATGGTTGGCTTTTCCAATAGGCAGTCTTTCTATACTTCTTTTTGTAAGTTGGTAGGCACTACTCCTAAGGCCTATAAACGCTTGCACATGTCTTCTGAAGATGTAACGAAATATAAGAATAAATGATTAATAATCCATTTTGCTATTCTGATGAACGATTTGCTGACATCCAAATGCTCCGTTATCGTTTAAACGGTTTTGAGAACTTGTCTATTCAGCAAAAACGTCTTGTCTATTATCTGTCTAAAGCAGCACTTTTCGGTCGTGATATCACATTCGACCAGTTCGGGAAATACAATCTTTGCATTAGAAAAGTTCTTGAGGTAATCTATAATGATCTGAGAATACCTCGTGATAATCAGGATTTTCGTGAATTGACGGTTTACTTGAAACGACTATGGTTTTCAAGTGGTATCTATCATCATTATGGGTGCGAAAAGTTTAAACCGGGATTTTCCAAACAGTTCTTTTATGAGTGTCTTCAAACGGTTGATGTACACTTGTTGCCTCTAGAAGAGGGACAAACGGTAGATGGGCTTTTCAATGAACTTGCGCCTATTATTTTTGATGATCAGCTTCTTCCTAAACGCGTTAATAAGGCTGATGGCGTTGATTTAATCACTACATCGGCCTGCAACTATTATCAAGGTGTTACACAGGAGGAGGTGGAAAACTACTATTCGTCCTTGAATCAACGTGACGAAAACGAGCCGCCTTCGTATGGATTGAATACCACATTGGTGAAGGAAAATGGTATTATCCGTGAGGAAGTGTGGAGCGCAGAAGGACGTTATTCTAATGCTATTCGCCATATAATCTTTTGGCTTGAAAAGGCCATTGAGGTGGCAGAAAACGACAAACAAAAAGAGGTAATAAATATTCTGATAAGTTATTATAAAACAGGCGATTTGCGTTTGTTTGATGAATATTCTATTAAATGGCTTCAAGAGGGTGATGCAAGGATTGATTTTATCAATGGGTTTATTGAGGTCTATGGTGACCCGCTAGGCATTAAAGGCTCTTGGGAAGGCTTGGTGGAATACGTGGATCTGGAAGCTACTCGCCGTGCGCAGACAATTAGTGAGAATGCCCAGTGGTTTGAAGATCATTCTCCTGTTGATCCTCGTTTTAAGAAACAAGTGGTGCGAGGCGTTTCTGCTAGGGTGATATGTGCTGCAATGCTTGGCGGTGACGAATATCCGTCAACGGCGATAGGCATTAATCTTCCCAATGCAGATTGGATTCGTGCACAATATGGTTCAAAGAGTATTACGATAAGTAATATTACCGATGCCTACAACAAGGCTGCACATGGAAATGGATTTAGGGAAGAGTTTGTGAAAGATTCCGAAATCCTTGATTTAATCGATAAATATGGCGATGTCTGCGACGATTTGCATACTGACCTCCATGAGTGTCTGGGACACGGAAGCGGACAGTTGCTACCAGGTACTTCTCCTGATGCGCTTAAAGCATATGGCAATGTTATAGAAGAGGCAAGGGCAGATCTGTTTGGGCTTTATTATATGGCAGACAATAAATTGCTGGAATTAGGATTACTTCCTGATAATGAGTCATATAAAGCTCAATACTTCTCGTATATGTTGAATGGATGTATGACACAGTTGGTGCGTATTGAATTAGGGCATCAGATAGAGGAAGCCCATATGCGTAATCGCGCCTTGATTGCCAGATGGTGTCTTGATCATTCTCGGCATATGAGACTGGTAGTCAAAAATGGCCAACATGAGTTGGAAATTGATGATTTTCAGGAACTTCGTGGGCTGATAGCGCAACTGCTGGCTGAAATTCAGCGCATCAAAAGCGAGGGCGACTTCGAGGCTGCACGTCAGCTTGTTGAGACCTATGCCGTTAATGTGGATTCAGATTTGCATGCAGAGGTGTTGGAGCGCTACAAAAAACTGAATTTGGCTCCTTATAAAGGTTTTATCAATCCCTGGCTACTTCCAATCCTCGATGAAAACGGCGAAATTATTGATATACAAGTTAACTATTCTGAATCATATACTCATCAGATGATGAGATACAGTTCTGAATATTCTACATTAATATGAACACACAAGAGCAAGTTAAGGAAATAAAGCAGTCCTTCCGTTTGATGATGGATGGATCGGTAGCTCAGTCTATGCGCGAAAAGGGGCTTGACTATCATCTTAATTGGGGCGCCACGTTGCCTCGTTTGAAGGAAAAGGCCGATGAAATTGGCAAAAATTATGATTTGGCTATTGCATTATGGAAAGAGAATGTACGCGAGTGTAAGATATTAGCTACAATGATAATGCCTGCGGAGCAGATGTTGCCTGAAGTGGTTGATATCTGGATGGAACAAACCCCTACGATAGAGATAGCCGAGCAAGCTGCTTTCAACCTATATCAATATCTCCCGTTTGCTGCAGATTTGGCGTATCGGTGGCTGGCGTCCGAAAACGATTTGGCACAAATGTGCGGCTATCATATATTGGCAAGACTGTTTATGCAGAATCAGGAGCCCAATGAGCGTGGTATCAACGAATTCATCGATCAGGCGCTTGCGGCTCTCCAGTCTTCTGATCTGACACTCCGCAAGGCAGCCATGCAAGCCATCATCCGATTTGCTGATCTTGGTTTAATATACCAGCGTATTGCTCATTCCGCCATTAGCAGAATAGGAATGGATTTTGTCTAACAGACATTTTGTCCTAATTCGCAACAAGGCAAATCGCGCCCCACGAACTGGCATATCCTACCCTTTGATCTGGCAGTTCCTGGCCTTCGATCTGGCAGTTCCTGACCTTCGATTAGGCAGTTTGTAATTCTATACAAAAAAAATGGTAAAAGCATTTTGCCATTTTCTTTTTTTTTAATACCTTTGCACAGCCAATTAGAATTAAAAACAAAACTTTAAATAAAACACAAACAATTATGTCACAAATTACAGGACGCATTTCCCAGATTATTGGTCCCGTTATCGACGTTTATTTCGATACCAAAGGACTGGATGCCGAGAAAGTGCTGCCAAAAATTCACGAAGCCCTTCGTATTAATCGTGGCAATGGACAGGAACTCATTGTAGAGGTGCAGCAGCACATCGGTGAGGATACTGTTCGTTGTGTGGCTATGGACAATACCGATGGTTTGCAGCGTGGTTTGGAGGCAATCCCTGTAGGCTCACCAATTCAGATGCCTGCAGGCGAACAGATTAAAGGCCGTATGCTTAACGTTATCGGCAAACCTATCGACGGTATGAACGAGTTGGATATGAAAGGCTCATATCCTATTCATCGTGAAGCACCTTCTTTTGAAGAACTTTCTACCAAGAAAGAGATTCTTTCTACAGGTATTAAGGTGATTGACTTGCTTGAGCCTTATATGAAAGGTGGTAAGATTGGCTTGTTTGGTGGTGCCGGTGTAGGTAAGACGGTGCTTATCATGGAGCTGATCAACAACATTGCCAAGGGTCACAACGGTTTCTCTGTATTCGCTGGAGTAGGAGAGCGTACTCGTGAAGGTAATGACCTGATTCGTGAAATGATTGAGTCGGGCGTTATCCGCTATGGTGAGAAGTTCAAGGAAGCTATGGCTGAAGGCAAGTGGGACCTCTCACTTGTTGATCCCGAGGAGTTGAAGAAGAGTCAGGCCACGCTGGTCTATGGTCAGATGAACGAGCCACCTGGTGCACGCGCTTCTGTGGCTCTGTCTGGTCTTACCGTTGCTGAAGGTTTCCGTGATGCTGGTGGAAAGGATGGCGGTGCTGCCGATATTCTGTTCTTCATCGACAATATCTTCCGTTTCACTCAGGCAGGTTCTGAGGTATCCGCATTGCTGGGTCGTATGCCATCAGCTGTAGGTTATCAGCCTACACTGGCTTCTGAGATGGGTGCCATGCAGGAACGTATTACCTCTACCAAGACTGGTTCTATCACGTCAGTACAGGCAGTTTATGTACCTGCCGATGACTTGACCGACCCTGCTCCTGCTACAACGTTTACCCACCTGGATGCCACTACGGTGCTCGACCGTAAGATTGCCGAGCTTGGTATCTATCCTGCTGTAGATCCTCTGGGAAGTACCTCTCGTATTCTTGACCCGCTGATTGTGGGTAAGGATCACTATGAGTGTGCTCAGCGTGTGAAGGAGATACTGCAGCGTTACAAGGAGTTGCAGGATATCATCGCTATTCTGGGTATGGACGAACTCTCTGACGAGGATAAACTGACGGTGAACCGCGCTCGTCGTGTGCAGCGTTTCCTCAGTCAGCCATTCTCAGTTGCTGAGCAGTTCACAGGTCTGCCAGGCGTGATGGTGCCTATCGAAGATACTATCAAGGGCTTCAATGCCATCTTGGATGGTGAGGTTGACGATCTGCCCGAACAGGCATTCCTCAACGTTGGAACTATCGATGACGCTAAGGCAAAGGCCAAGAAACTCCTTGAAGCCGCTAAGGTATAAATCGTAAATGGTAAATTGTCAAATTGTAAATTTACAATATGCTTAATTTGAAGATTGTATCGCCCGAAAGGGTTGAGTTTTCCGGAGAGGTGGAGAGTGTCAAGGTTCCAGGTACAATGGGACAGTTCGAGATTCTTACCGACCATGCCCCCCTCATTTCTACTCTGCAAAAAGGCATAGTAGAGTATAATGGGGAGCAGTTGGCCATTCTCGGCGGTTTTGTTGAGGTACAGAAGAATGAGGTCTCCCTCTGCATTGAGAAGACCGAATAATGGAATACGTTCTATCTGTACTTCTCTTCACGCTGCTGGGTGTCACCTATGTGTTGGGTTTTGATTTTGTCAAGAAGCATTCTGTTGAGCATTTGCCTCATTTCTGCCTTGCAATGACAGTTGTCCGACTCATCCTAGCGTCAACACTTGCCGGAATTATCATATTCTTCAAGGGAAATAGAGAAGACACCATCACGTTTGCCATTATATATTTAATAATGTATATGGTTACGATGGTGGTCACACTGAAATTAAGACATTAAAAAATATGTATCACATCAAACGACTGATGACTCTTGCGCTGCTGCTCATTGCGTTGTCGCCCTCAGTGAAAGCCGAGGACTTCAGCGCTAAAGAAGTGGTGCTCGAGCATATTCAGGATTCGCACGACTGGCATATCACAGACTATGTGAATAGTGAGGGCGAGAAAGAGCATTTGGCTATTCCTTTGCCTGTTATTGTCAAGAGTTCTACGGGTTGGCACGTATTCCTCTCGTCGCAGTTTGAGCATCGTGCCCACGATGGTTTGCGTCATGTGAAGGCCGATGCTCCTGTTGAGATTCAGGGATTGGCTATTGACGTAGAAGGCGAGAATGCTGGTAAGATTTTTGAGAATGGCGAGCCCGTGTTGGACCTCTCGATTACCAAGACCGTAGTCGTGATGTTTATCAACGTTGCCCTGCTTCTGTTCTGCATTCTGTTCAGTGCCCGCTGGTACAAGCGTCACAAGGCATCCGACAATGCCCCTGGCGGTTTTGTCGGCTTCATCGAGATGTTGGTGATGTATGTAGTAGATGATATCATCAAGCCAGGTGTAGGTAAGGGCTATGAGAAATACGTGCCCTATCTGCTCACCTGCTTCTTCTTCATCTTCACCTGCAACGTGATGGGCCTCATTCCGTTCCCACCGGGCTCAGGCAACGTAACGGGTAACATCGCAGTAACGTTCATCTTGGCACTTTGCACCTTCGTGGTGGTTCAGTTCTCAGGCAGCAAGCATTATTGGAAGGATATCTTCTGGCCCGATGTGCCTTTCCTGTTGAAGTGTCCTGTGCCTCTGATGCCTCTTATCGAGTTTGTGGGTATCTTCACGAAGCCCTTTGCTCTGATGATCCGACTTTTTGCCAACATGATGGCAGGTCATGCTATTGCCGTAGCAATGCCTTGTATCATCTTCCTGGTAGCTTCTATGTCGGTAGGCGTCTTCTACAGTATGAGTGCCGTCAGCGTGCTTATGGCTATCTTCATGATGTGCCTTGAGTGCTTGGTATGCTTTATTCAGGCTATGGTATTCACGTTGCTCTCTTCTGTGTTCATTGGTATGGCGCGTGCCGTACCAGAAGGGCACGAAAAATAAAAGGTAAAAAAGTAAAAAACGTAAAATATTAACAATTAAAAACTTACACAATTATGATTACAACATTATTAGCAATCGAAGGTGTTGCAAAGTTAGGTGCCGCAGTTGGCGCAGGTCTCGCAGCTATTGGCGCAGGTATTGGCATTGGTAAAATCGGTGGTTCTGCAATGGACGCTATGGCTCGCCAGCCAGAGGTTATCAGCAAGTTGATGACTAACATGATTATCGCAGCTGCTCTGATTGAGGGTGTTGCCCTGTTCGCAGCCGTTATCGCATTTATGTGCCTCTAACAAAAGGTGAAAAGGTAAAAAAGTAAAAAGGAAAAATTCAGCGTATGGATTTATTGATTCCAAGTACTGGTCTTCTGTTTTGGATGTCGCTGACGTTCTTCGTGGTGCTGTTCATTCTGTGGAAGTTTGGTTTTCCTGTCATCACTAATATGGTGAAGGAGCGTCAGGCTTTCATTAACGACTCGCTGCGTAAGGCTCACGAGGCAAACGAACGTTTGGCCAATATTCAGAAAGAAGGTGAATCCATCTTGCAGGATGCTCGCGAGAAGCAGGCACAGATACTGAAAGAAGCTGCCGAGACGCGTGAAGCTATTGTAGAACAAGCTCAGGAGAAGGCCCGTCAGGAAGGTGCTCGCCTGCTGGAAGATGCCCGTGTGGCTATCGAGCAGGAGAAGAAAGCCGCCATTGCCGATATCCGTAAGCAAGTTGCTACACTCAGCATCGAGATAGCCGAGAAGGTATTGCGTGCCAATCTCAAGGACGATGCCTCGCAGATGGCCCTCATCGACCGTATGCTGGATGATGTTTCTACAAACAAATAAAGGAGGTTGCGTATGGATATAGGAGTCATATCGGTTCGTTACGCCCGTGCGCTTTTGAAGAGTGCTACTGAGGCTAAGATCGAAGCTCAGGTGTATCAGGACATGCAGCTCTTGGCAAAGAGCTACATTGACGTGCCCGCCCTTCGCCAGACGATAGACAACCCGATGCTTGCCAAGGAGAAGAAGCAGATGCTGCTCCATACCGCTATTGGTGGAGAGCGTGCATCAGCCCTCTCGAAATCCTTTGTCGCCCTGGTGCTGAAGGAAGGTCGCGAGAGCATGATTCAGTTCATGGCCAATTCGTACGTTACGCTCTATCGTCAGCAAAAGAACATCATCCTTGGACGACTCACCACCGCTACGCGTGTGTCTGCCGCTATGGAGCAGAAGATGCGCACCGTTGTGGAAGCAAAGACTCAAGGCACTGTGGAGTTTGAGACCCAGGTAGATCCTGATATTATCGGTGGTTTTGTGCTCGAGTACGACACCTACCGTATGGATGCCAGCGTGAAGTCTCGCCTCAACTCTATACTCACACAGTTAAAGAAATAATTGTGCATTAAGCATTAAGAATTAAGCATTAAATTTATGTCAGATAAAATTAAACCAAGCGAAGTCTCTCAGGTGCTGCTCGAACAGCTCAATGGCATCTCAGGTAGTGCCCAGTTCGACGAGGTGGGCACTGTGCTTCAGGTCTCTGACGGTGTGGCTCGTATCTATGGTCTTCGCAATGCCGAGGCCAACGAGCTGCTGGAGTTCGAGAACGGCACGATGGCCATTGTGATGAACCTTGAAGAAGACAACGTGGGTTGTGTGCTTCTGGGCACAACGTCGGGCATCAAGGAAGGTATGGTAGTAAAGCGCACCAAGCGTATCGCCTCTATCCGTGTGAACGACAACATGCTTGGCCGCGTTATCAACCCATTGGGTCAAGCCATCGACGGCAAGGGCGATATTGACCTGAAAGACTCGTTCGAAATGCCCCTCGACCGTAAGGCACCTGGTGTGATCTATCGTCAGCCTGTGAAGGAACCCCTGCAGACCGGTTTGAAGGCTGTTGACTCCATGATTCCTATTGGTCGTGGACAGCGTGAGTTGATTATTGGTGACCGCCAGACGGGTAAGACCGCTATTGCCGTTGACACCATTATCAACCAAAAGAGTTTCTACGAGGCAGGCAAGCCCGTGTATTGTATCTATGTGGCTATCGGTCAGAAAGCTTCTACTGTTGCTGCCCTTGTGCAGACGTTGAAGGAGCATGGCGCAATGCCTTATACGATTATCGTTGCTGCTACTGCTGCTGATCCTGCAGCTATGCAGTATTATGCTCCATTCGCAGGAGCTGCCATCGGCGAGTATTTCCGCGATCGTGGTCTGCCCGCATTGGTGGTCTACGACGACCTTTCGAAACAGGCTGTAGCATATCGTGAGGTATCGCTGATTCTGCGTCGTCCTTCTGGACGTGAGGCTTATCCTGGTGATGTGTTCTATCTCCACTCACGTCTTTTGGAGCGTGCAGCAAAGATGAACGAGCAGCAGGAAGTGGCTGAGCAGATGAACGACCTGCCAGAGTGTATGAAGGGTCATGTTAAGGGTGGTGGTTCACTCACCGCTCTACCTATCATCGAGACTCAGGCTGGTGACGTGTCGGCTTACATCCCCACCAACGTGATTTCTATTACCGACGGTCAGATCTTCTTGGAGTCAGACCTCTTCAACCAGGGCTTCCGTCCTGCTATCAACGTGGGTATCTCTGTATCCCGTGTGGGTGGCTCGGCTCAGATCAAGTCTATGAAGAAGGTGGCTGGTACTTTGAAGATTGACCAGGCTCAGTATCGTGAGCTCGAGGCCTTCTCGAAGTTCTCAAGTGATATGGATGCTGTGACGGCAATGACGCTGGACCGTGGACGTAAGAACAATCAGCTGTTGATTCAGCCTCAGTATAGTCCTATGCCCGTAGGCGAGCAGGTAGCCATCCTTTATTGTGGTGTGCACGGCTTGATGCGCCAGGTACCCATTGATAAGGTGCGCCAGTGTCAGGACCAGTTCCTCGACAAGCTGCGCTCTTCTCATCCCGAGGTTATCGAGACGCTGGCCAGCGGCAAGATTGACGATGCTACTGTCGATACCATCGAGGCAGTTATGGCCGATATCGCCGGAACGTATAAAGCCTGATAGCCTATGCCAAGCCTGAAAGAAATTAAAGGCCGTATTGCCTCAGTCAACTCGACTCGCAAGATTACAAGTGCGATGAAGATGGTTGCTTCATCAAAGCTACATCATGCGCAGGTGGCTATTCAAAACATGCTGCCCTACGAGACATTGTTGGAGCATATCCTCAAATCGTTCCTGGCTGCCGAGCCAGGTGCTCAGACCATCTACGACACGGAGCGTAATGTGAAGCGTGTGGCGCTGGTGGTCTTCAGCAGCAACTCGTCGCTCTGTGGTGGCTTTAATGCCAACATTATCAAGGTGATGATGAAGGCTGTTGATGCCCTCTCTGCCGAATTGGGTAAGGAGAACGTTGAGGTATATCCCGTAGGTCGCAAGGTTGCTGAGAAGGCGCGTAAGTTGGGCTATAACGTGAAGTGCGACTTGGCCGGTCTTGTAGACCATCCTAATGTGAAACAATGTATCGACCTGACTATGGAGTTGGGCGAGCGTTTTGCCAATGGGGAGATTGACAAGGTGGAGCTGATCTATCACCACTTCAAGAGCGCCGGCTCGCAGGTCTTGACTCATAAGACGCTGTTGCCTATCGATATTGAGACAGAGCTTCAGCGCGACCATGAGCGCGACCTGACGTCAGTAGTGACTTCGCAGAAGGCTCAAGACTATCTGAAGAAGAAAGAGCGCCAGAAAAAGAAGGCGGAGAATAGTGAGGAGGCCGTTCCTTTGAACGACAACTTCATTGTTGAGCCCGACATGCATACCGTGCTCTCCGAGCTGATTCCCAAGCTAGGTCACCTGATGGTCTATACGGCTTTGCTCGACAGTATAGCCTCGGAACATGCAGCCCGCATGGTGGCTATGCAGACGGCAACGGATAATGCCGACGAGCTGCTGCGTCAGTTGAACCTGCAGTACAACAAGAGTCGTCAGCAGGCTATCACCAGCGAGTTGCTCGATATTGTGGGAGGCTCAGTAAACAATTAATTTTTCTCGAATCTTAGACAAGCCCAGTCGCCATCGTGCTGCTGGGCTTTCTTTGTGAGTCCCAATGAAGCCGCTTTTTCCACGAGCAAGGGGACGTCCTGCTCGTAGAAGCCGCTGAGCAGCAGGGTGGAGTGGGGCTTCATCTTCTCTGCAAAGGCAGGCATATCGGCTAAGAGGATATTTCTATTGATATTAGCCAGCACGACATCAAACGTGCCCTCTACTTCTTTTAATATAGAAGCATCACCCAAGAGCGACGTGAAATGACCGTCCACCATGTTGATCACGGCATTATGACGGGCATTGTCAGCACTCCATTCGTCGATGTCGTAGCCCACAGCATCGCTGGCGCCCAGCTTCAGGGCGGCGATAGCCAGGATACCAGTTCCTGTGCCGCAATCCAATACACGAAGGCCTTTCATCTGAAGTTTCCTTAACTGAGAAACCATCATGCGGGTAGTTTCGTGAGTGCCTGTTCCAAAGGCCAGATGAGCATCAATCTCGATGGAAGTGATAAGTGATGAGTGTTGAGTGATAAGTGAAGGGTCTGGCAGATGCCGTCCGTCATGAATGACAATGCTTTCGTCTACGATGATGGGTTCAAATCCCTCCTTCTCCCATTGCTCATTCCAGTCCTTATCCTCAGCCTCGGCTGTTGTAAATGAAATCTTGCAATCTGGTAGGGGGAAACCTCCCAGTAGCGTCTTTAGCACCAATTCGTCATAAACGGCCTGTTGCACATATCCCTTGACGCCCTCTAGGGTATCTTCAAAGGTTTCAAACCCAGCCTCACCAGCCAGCGCTGCTACTATATCGCGGGCGTCCTGCATCATCTCTGCCGACGCCTTGATGTTGAAATTTACCTCGTAGTACTTCATAAAGTATTCTTTTTCCACTGCAAAATTACTAAAAATAGGGAAAATCCTACCACGTTTTAGGGTTTTTCCCTAACTTTGCACGTAATTAATGATTATTTTTGCATCGTGAAATAGTGAAAAGACTCAATTATTGACAAACATAAAAATACTAAGGATATGAAAAAGTTGCTCTTGTTATCAATGACATTCGCTCTCTTGCCACTCTCGCTGATGGCTCAGGACGACATGTATTTCGGCTCTACGAAGCAGAAATCAACACCCCGTCGCAATTCTTCTACCTATCAGTCGGGCTACTATTCCGGTTCTTCACGTTCTGTCGATGAGTATAATCGTCATTACAGTGGAAGCAACTATGAAATGCTCGTTACCGATACTGGCGACGTTATCTCCTTCTCGCCTGTCGAAGGTGCCTATCCCGATTCTGTTGGCGATTTCGCCCTGACTCGCAAGATGACCCGCTTCGACGACTATACTCCTACGGCAGCGTATTGGGAGGGCTATGATCAGGGTCGTCGCGACTCTTGGGACTGGCATTCCCCTTGGTACTACACCTCTTCATATTATCCTTGGTACGACTACGGATGGTATGATCCCTGGTATCACACCTCTTGGCGCTGGGGATGGTACGACCCCTGGTACTACGACTATGGATGGGGATGGCATCGTCCTTACTACTATAGCTACTACGGCGGCTACTACAGTGGTGGTCATTACTACTCGGGTCATAATACACGCTATTACGGCAACGGCAACACTGGTACCCTCTCTCGTTACAGCGGCGACAGACGCAGCTCTACCAGCGGACGTGTATCCAACTATACCAGCTCCAGCCGATTCAATGGTGCTCGCGACCGTGCTTACAGCGGTACAACCACAGGACGCTCTACTTCTACTGGTGTAAACTCAAGCACAGGGCGCTCTACTTCTGCTGGCACTACCAATCGCTCTGTATCGCGCAGTTCTACACGCACCACATCTACTGTTAGCAGCAGCTCTTACAGTACGCCTCGCAGCTCATCGTCTTCCGGCAGCGCCTTTAATAACTCCGTGCGTTCTTCCACTCCTTCTACCAGCTCATATAGCAGTGGTCGTTCTTCTGGCGGCGGTAGCTTTAGCAGTGGCGGTGGCGCAGCCCGTTCTGGCGGTGGCGCAGCCCGTTCTGGTGGTGGACGTAGATAGAAGTGATAATTGAAAAGTGATAAGTGAAAAGTGAAACTTTTAAGGATATGAAAAAGATTATTTCCCTGGCAGTTCTTTCGCTGGCCATGTTGCCCGCGGCTGCCCAAGATACATACGAGAATGCCCGCTTGCTGGGCTCTGACCTCAACGGAACAGCCCGCTACGTGGGAATGGGTGGTGCCCTCGACGCACTGGGAGCCGATATCTCTACTATCGGTACCAACCCCGCCGCTATCGGCATCTTCCGTCACAGCTACATCGGTGGTACCCTGGGTATCGTCAGTCAGGAGAATGCCGTGCGTTTCGACCAGACACGCAAGACTAACCTGAGCTTCGACCAGGTGGGCTTCGTTTGGGCTAACGTGATGGATGATGATGATGACACCTATTTGAATTTCGCGTTCAATTATCATAAGAGTCGTAATTTCAACCAGATTCTCTCCGCTGCCAACAGCTTGAACAGAGCCTCGCTTAGCAAACTGGCTTATGGCAAGAGCACGCTGGGTAATGAGAATCGTGGTGGCTACTATGTGAAAGAGGATGGCAATGGCGTAATGGTTGAAGGTTGGCAAAACCGTAGTAAAGGCTGCGAGCGTGCCTATCCCTATACCCAATGGGACCATGTCTATACTAACGGTTTGATGTGGGACAATGTCAATGCACCTGCTCCCGATGGCACCACCTCGCCTTATTACGACCCTAGTGAAATCCTTTTTAAGAACGTGTTCTTCGATGCTACTGGCTATGACTTTAACCGCGGACACAAGGGCTATATCGCCGACTTCGACTTCAATTTCTCTGGTAATATTGCAAACAAGCTGTTCCTCGGCTTTACTCTGGGCTTCCATAATGTCGACTACATGGGCTACAGCGAGTATAAGGAGTTCCTTGTTGATGGTGCCGATCAGTATATCGGCAATGCGCTCTTAGCCGATGAGCGTAAGATTACCGGTACGGGCGTAGACCTGAAGTTTGGTGCCATCTTCCGTCCTTTCGAGGATTCTCCCTTCCGCTTTGGTCTCAGCATCAGCACGCCGACCTGGTACGACCTGAAGAGCCGTAATGCCACCGTGCTCATCAATGCTACCGACTATGCTGCCGCAAATCCCACATCAGGTATTAAGAATTGGGGATGGGACGAGTACTCCAGCGGTGAGACCTACGAATTCAAGTACTACACCCCTTGGAAGTTCGGACTCAGTCTTGGACACACCTTTGGCGACTATCTGGCCCTGGGTGCAGGCATCGAGTATTCTGACTATTCTTGCGCTGATACCCGCATCAACGACGGTGAGGATGAATACGGCAATACTGACTCTTATAGCGATGATATCATGAACAGTAATACCGAGAAGTCTCTCAAGGAGGTGCTCACCTATCGCGTTGGTGCTGAGTTCAAGCCCGATCCCTCGATGGCTGTTCGTTTGGGTTACAACTACGTGTCGCCAGGCTATAATAAGAACGGCATTCGCGATACCCGTCTGGCAAGCCCTGGTGTGTGGTACTCATCTACCGCCGACTATACTAACTGGGATGCCACCCATCGCATCACCTGCGGTCTGGGCTACAAGTACGATAACTGGAGTTTCGACCTGGCCTATCAGTACAACGTCACCAAGGGAACCTTCTATCCCTTCCAGCCCGACGTTACCTTTACCGACATCGTTCCAAACACATCAGGTGCTTTGCTTAACTACACCAACGTCTCTACGCCCACCGATGTACAGTTTAAGCGTCATCAGCTCCTCTTCACCGTGGGCTATACGTTCTGATTCGTCCCTAGCGGAAACAATATAAACAAAGACCGACATCCTCGCGGATGCCGGTCTTTTTTAAGTGTTTAATTCTTCATCTTTTTCATTTTCCACCTTTTACTTTACTCCTGCAATGGCCCGCCACAGCCTTTCTGCGGATTCGTGTTGAGGAGTTGCTCGTTGGTACTGAGCCACTGTCCCCAGTTCGTTTTCTTGTGGAAGTCGCACTTCTCATAGCCTTCATTGAAGTTGCAGACGGCATTCAGCCAGGGATAGTTGGTCTTGTAATCGTAATAATAGTTGACCTTGTCGATGAGATTCACGCTCAGTGTGTAGTGATCCAGATGCTGCATGCTGTTGCTGATGTCACGATAGTCAATAATGGCTGTCTTGAAGGCTTGATCCAAGGCGTCGGAGATGTTTTTCATCTCTGCGTCATCTGTTGTCTGCGCCAGCTTGTGGGCATAGTCGGCATAGTCCTTGATTTCTGTGATAGACTCGATATTGCCCATGAAGCAGTTGTGGAACATCAGTGTGTTCAGCCTGTCGATGCCTGCGCCCTTGAGGGCTTCGCCTATCTCATACATGTCCATCCACTCGTCGTTTACCCACTCATCGGTCATCACGCCACGTGTGGCACGAGCCTCGTCCATCTCGTAGTTGCCAGGCAAATCCTGCAGAGCATCAGACTCATGAAATTAAAATACTTTTTCATAACGATTCTTTTTAA
>CAZIKA010000008.1:0-4806 GCA_964539705.1 uncultured Prevotella sp.
TGGCAATGGCACGGCAACTACGACGAGAAGTTTGGCACAGCCACCGCTTTCGGTACTTATCGTATTTATACCTATAAGCTTTCTGAGAAATGGAAGAACCTCTGGGAGGTACCCAATATGCTGTTACAAAAGACACCTGCCGACGAGTTTACCGTGACCACCAAACTGCGCTTCACCTCGAAAGCCGAAGGACAGTTTGGAGGTCTGATCATGATGGGACTCGATTATTCGGCTCTGGTAGTAAAGCGCGTAGGCAAGGAATTCCAATTGGTACAGATGACCTGCAAGGATGCCGATAAAGGTAAGCAGCAGACAGAGACCGTACTGACCACGCTGAAGCCTACGGCTGAAGACAAAATAGACTATAAGCCAGGCATCCACGAGGATATCTACCTGCGTCTGCGAGTAAGCAACACGGAGGCTGGCGCACCTCATGGCGGCAAGCCAATGGTGCAGTTCGCCTATAGCCTCAACGGCAAGAAGTTCCAGGACTGCGGCGAGCTCTTCCAGATGCGTCAAGGCAAATGGATAGGCGCCAAGTTTGGTTTCATCTCTGCCGAGACCAACCCCAAGGCCGATCGCGGTTGGGTGGATGCCGACTGGATTAGGATTACCCAAAACAATAAGTAACAAATCAAGCTAAAAAACTAAGATGCTAACGGAGAAAGGAAAATATATCTACATTCCTAGTCTGTTGCTCATAGCCATCTTATTAATAGCCTTTGAGTCAGACTTTCTGTTTCGCATTCAGGAACAGAACCTCTTTCTCCATACCCCTCTGTTTTTCCAACAGCACATGACGAAAGCTGGCGGACTGCTCACGTGGGCGGGCTGCTACCTCTCGCAATTCTTCTATTACCCCATACTCGGAACAGGTATCCTTTGTCTGCTCTGGCTATTCCTAATGTGGATGCTTCAACGCGCTTTCCGCATCCCCTCTGCGTGGAGAGCTGTGACGCTGATTCCCGTAGCCTGTCTGGTGCTGAGCATCACGACATTAGGTTACTGGGTATATTATCTGAAACTGCCTGGTTATGCCTTCGACGCCACCATCGGCAGTATCGTGGCTGTAGGGCTGGCGTGGCTCTATCGTATCATGCCCCGTCGCTACGGCATTTCCACCCTGTTTATCGTGCTTGCCACGTGTCTCAGTTATCCCCTCTTTGGGTTCTACGGACTTTGGGCGGCACTGCTGATGGCTATCCTTGCCTGGCACCAGCAAAGACAGCGACTCACGGACATCTCCGCAGCCCTGCTCTCCATCATCCTCATACCCCTGCTAGGCTATCACTTCATGTACCACGAGACGAATATCGTGAACATCTACTGGACGGCACTGCCTGTCTTTGCGATGCATCAGGTGACTTACTTTGCCTACAACCTGCCTTACATCGTCCTCGTGGCGAGCGTATCGCTGATGGCTTGGGGAATGCCCAAGAAAGAATGGCGAGGGGGTCAAGTTGCCACATGGGTAGTAACGCTGCTCTGCATAGCTATCTTCTGGTATAAAGACGGCAACTTCCACCGTGAGCTGTCAATGCAGCGAAGCATAGAGCAGCAGGACTGGGAACAGGTGCTGAAGACGGCGAAGGCCACGAAGGGCGAGCCTACACGTGCGATGTGTATGATGCAGAACCTGGCGCTCTACCGACTGGGACGTATGGGCAATGAGATGTTCAAATACCCCAATGGTGCCAAGCATCCTGACACGCCACTTTCCGTCCGTACTGTTCATACGCAGGGAAAACTGCTCTATCTGCATTATGGTGTGCCCAACTACTGTCACCGCTGGTGTGTAGAGGATGGCGTGGAGTATGGCTGGAGCGTGGAAAAGCTGAAGTTGATGGCAAAGTGCGCCCTGCTCAACAGGGAGCCGATGGCAGCCATGCGCTTTGTGAACCTGCTGAGCAAGACCGACTTCAACAAGGACTGGGCAAAACGGTATCGAGAATACATCCAGAACCCTGCACTTGTGTATCGCGACAGGGAGCTGGGCCCCATTCTCCCTCTGATGCATCAAGACAACTTCCTCACTGGCGACCAGTCGCAACTGGAGATGTTCCTCGTAGAACAGATCCTGAGTTCTCCGATAGAAAACGGAGCGCAGGCTGAACTGGCACGTCTGACCCAGTACTACTATCGTAACAACCGCTTTAAAATTGTGGAACGATGAGAAAGAACGGCCGCATTTTCCCTGTCACGCTTGTCACGCTTGTCACGCTTTTGCTGTCGTGCCAGCGAATCCAGGTGCCTGCCTCGTATCAGCAATTACGGGTGGAGCCCAGCATCTATCCTGACTATACCGAGGTGACCGTTCCTGTCAACATGGCGCCCCTGAACTTCGAGTTGCTCACGCCTGCCGATGCTGCCATCACGCGCTTCTCTGTCGACGGCTACGAACTGCTGTGCGAGGGTCTGAAGACGCGTCCTGACATCGATGAATGGAAGGTGCTGACAGAGAAAGCCTGTGGGAAGCGCATCAGCGTGGAGGTGTTTGCCAAGAACGGCGAGCAATGGGCTCGATTCCAACCGTTCTGCATCCATGTTTCGCCCGATAGCATCGACCCTTGGCTGAGCTACAGGCTTATCTCGCCCTCGTTCGTTTCCTACGAGGAACTGACCATTAATCAGCGTTGCCTGGAATCGTTTGACGAGCAGGTCATCGTCGATAATATGCTCTGCTCTACGGAGGACGGCGGACAATGCGTGAACTGCCACAGCTACCAGCAGTACAACCCCGACCGGATGCAGTTTCATGCACGAGAGACCCACGGCGGCACCATCATTGCCTACGACGGGAAGCTGGAGAAAGTCAACATGAAAACCGATGCCCTGCTCTCTGCTGGCGTCTATCCCGCCTGGCATCCCACGCAGAAGCTCATCGCATACTCCACCAACAAGACTCTGCAGAGCTTCCACACCAGTCATGCGAATAAGATTGAGGTAATGGACTCTGAGAGCGACCTGATTCTTTACGACATCGACCGCCACGAGGTGACCACCATAGAGCAACAGCCCAACGAACTGGAAGTATTCCCCACATGGAGCCCCGACGGAAGCTGGCTCTATTTCTGCAGCGCCCACTTCGAGTATCAGGCAGGCAAGGCGGACATCGAAGAGATTACCATGCGGTCACAAGAGGTGAGATACAACATCTACCGCAAAGCGTTCGACCCTCAGACACGCACCTTTGGAGAGCGCCAGATGGTGTTCTGTGCCGATACGCTGGGCATGAGTGCCACCCTGCCTCGCATCTCGCCCGACGGACGCTGGCTGCTCTTCACCGTAGGTGAATGGGGATGCTTCCATATCTGGCACCACGACGCCGACCTGTGGATGATGAATCTTCAGACGGGAGAGACACGGCCTATTGAAGAATGCAACTCTAACGATACTGAGAGCTACCACTCCTGGTCGAGCAACGGCCGATGGATTGTCTTCTCCTCACGTCGCTACGACGGCATGTTCACCCGTCCTTATTTTTCCCACGTCAGCAAGGAAGGCAAGGCCACGAAGCCCTTCGAACTGCCCACTGCCGACCCCGACTTCCATCGTCAGTTCCTGAAGAGCTACAACGTGCCCGAATTCATGCAAGGCCCAGTCACCCTGAAGCCTCAGCAACTGGCCAGCAAACTGAAAGAAGACGGCGTGGGCGTGAAAGTAAAAACGAAATAAATAAAATCGAAAACGATGAAACAATACGACTATCTGATTGTAGGAGCGGGTCTCTTTGGAGCCACCTTCGCCTATTTGGCTAAGCAGGCAGGCAAGCGCTGTCTGGTCATCGACAAGCGTCAGCACACGGGCGGAAATGCCTATTGTGAGGACGTTGACGGCATCCACGTGCACAAATACGGCGCACATATCTTCCATACGAAGAATAAAGAGGTGTGGGACTTCGTCAACAGCCTCGTCACCTTCAACCGCTATACCAACTCACCCATCGCCAACTATAAAGGACGGCTCTATAACCTGCCGTTCAACATGAACACCTTCTATCAGATTTGGGGTGTGAAGACGCCACAGGAGGCGAAGGCCAAGATTGACTCCCAGCGCAGGGAGATGGAGGGACGCACGCCTCAGAACCTCGAAGAGCAGGCCATCTCACTCGTGGGGCGCGACATCTACGAGATACTCATCAAGGACTATACCGAGAAGCAGTGGGGGCGCAAATGCACGGAACTGCCCGCCTTCATCATCCGCCGTCTGCCCGTACGTCTGACGTTCGACAACAACTACTTCAACGACCCCTATCAGGGCATCCCCATCGGTGGCTACAACGTACTGACGAACCGATTGCTGGAAGGCACTGAGGTGCGCCTCAACACCGATTTCCTACAGCAGCGCTGCGAACTGGAGCAGTTGGCAGAAAAGACGGTCTTCACAGGCGCTATCGACGAATACTTCGATTTCAAGCTGGGCAAGCTAGACTGGCGCACCCTGCGTTTCGAGCACGAGCGACTCGACATACCCGACTATCAGGGCAATGCCGTGATGAACTTCACCGACAGCCTCACCCCCTACACCCGCATCATCGAACACAAGCACTTTGAGTTCGGACAGCAGGCCTTCACCGTCATCAGCCGCGAGTACAGCAGCGAATGGACAGAGGGAGCCGAGCCCTTCTATACTGTCAACGACGAGCGCAACAACCAGCTTGCCGAGCAATACAAAGCCTTGGCAAACCAGCAGAAGGACGTCATCTTCGGCGGTCGTCTGGCCGAGTACAAATACTACGATATGGATCAGGTGATAGCAAGTGCGTTTGCGGCCTTCAAATGACGCATTTGCACGTCGCAAACAATA
>CAZIKA010000008.1:4906-33718 GCA_964539705.1 uncultured Prevotella sp.
TGCACGTCGCAAACAATACATTTACGCCTACTAAGCAGCCTGTTTGAAGGGCACGAGCTTACGGTTCGAAGGCTGCGAGCTTACGGTTCGTGCCCCCTGAGCTGCCGGCTCCGTGATTCACGTCAACCGACCGAATGCGTGACAGCGTGACAGGCGTGACAGCAAATAATTATTGTTTTTTATTTTGAACTTCCGATAAAAAAGCGTACTTTTGCAGGATAGAACGGACAGCAATTGTTCGTGAGCATCTTTAGCTTATTAAACTTTTTATATGCAACACAGGATCAAGGTCATTCAACAACAACAAATTGAAGAACAAAACATAAGTCCCTCTAAATGTATAGAATGGGCTAAAGAAGGTTTCTTTCTGAAAGAAAAATCACAGATGCCGCCTAAGATGAGTGTACATCCTCAAGGGGAAGACTTTCTCACATCAATGCCTTGTTTATTAGTCACGAATGAAGGAAAGAAATACTTCGGCATAAAAATCGTGAGCCGCATAGAAGGACAAACACCCACCTTACAAAGTCAAATTTATCTATATCAAGCAGAGAGTGGGAGTCTACTCGCTATTATAGACGGGAATTGGATAACAGCCATGCGTACAGGTGCTGTTGCAGCATTAGCGGCTAAAACATTCCAAAAGAAGGGGACTGACACCTATTCTCTTATAGGATTAGGTAATATAGCAAGAGCTGTTGTGACGTGTATGATTGACGACAACAAGGATCGTCAAATTACATTTCGCCTTATGCGTTACAAAGATCAGGCAGAAGCTTTTATCTCTCGTTTTAGTGATTACAAAAATGTCAACTTTGAAATCATCGACGACAAACACCAATTCGCTGCCAATGCAGATGTCATTATTTCCTGTATTACAGTAGCCAAGGAACTGCTTTTCCCTGATGACAATCTATTCAAGAAGGGCGTCACCCTTATTCCCGTACACACTCCTGGATTCCAAAACTGCGACTTATTCTTTGACAAAGTCTTTGGTGATGACACAGAGCAGATACGACGATTCAAATATTTCGACAGATTCAAACAGTATGATGAACTAACCCACGTCCTTCAAGGCAAAAACCCTGGACGTACCAACGATGAGGAACGTATTCTGAGCTACAATTACGGCATGGGACTTCACGACATACTATTTGCCTCAAAGATATTTGAACTCACAAAAGCAGATACCTGTTCTTTTGAGCTCGACATTCCCCAACAAAAAATTTGGTTTTAACGCAAATCAGACACTGAGTTCTACCACTCAAGACCGCCCAAACAACCACTTCTTGAAGAACGGACTGATACGGAGAATATTTGACGTGATGATACTGAAGCCGATAATGGCTAATCCTAAGATAACCGACAGCACCACATCAACCACAAAATTATGTGGATAGCTCTTGATAAATGCCCCTATGGTTGGAATATCTGGTATAAAGAGATAATGAATCAAGTAGATATCCAACGTACGCCGACCTATATACTGCAATGAAGCACCAATGGGCGAAAGTTGCGTAAAGTACTGCTTGTAATTACGGAAATACATAAACGTAATCGTCAGCAAGCCGAAGCGCGATATCGTCAGGGGAACAACGCCCCACTCCATTCGCAAATTATGCCACTTCAAGGCATCGAGCGTTGCCAGAATCACCACAATGATTACAATAGGGAAGAACCACTTGCTGTCCATCACACGCTGCGCTTTGTCCCAATAGCGATGCACGATATTTCCGTAAAGGAAAAATGGGAAATACAAGAGCACCTGAACTAGCGTAGTGTCCTGAAGGAAATAATACAAGTCGGTCTTTGCGCCCCTATAGCCAGCAGCCCACGAGAAATAACGGGGCAGATAGTTCGTTTCATAAAAACATAAGGAAACGATAAACAGCAGCGTGATAGGTATCCATGATTTCCATTTCAGCTTGCTTTCAAGATAGGCAAATAAATAATAGATAATAAACATGTAGAGCAACGCAATGGTAAACCAATAGCCCCCCTTTCCTGCAGAATGAAAACTGGTAACCACAGCACTCCAAATATCTTTATTGAAGATTGCCGTCACCAATAAGAAGAAGGCCAAGGTCGGTATGATCTGTACACGCAACTTCTTAGAGACGAGCGACCCCAAATTACGTAAATTCCATATCTGACTTGCCTTATAAGCCAGGAATCCACTAACGAAAAAGAACAAGGGCATACGGAACAGCACCAAGAAAGGAATAGCTGAAGAATGTTTCCATTCCTCGTCAAATCCCATCACTGCAACGTGATTAGCCACCACTAAAATCATTGTAAAGCCACGAAGGGCGTCAAGCCACTCCAGACGGGGCTTCTTTGCAATAATATTCTCCATAATCGCTGCAAAATTACTGAATATATTTTGAACTTCCAATAAAAAAGCGTACTTTTGCAGAAAAGAAGCAAATAAAGAAGAAACAATGATTGATATTTCGGAAGTTCAAGGGGGTGTTATCGACGGCTACACTGTAGATAGGCAACTGCGTCAACTGCAGATGCTGGAGCTAGATATATTAAAGGAGTTGCTACGTGTATGTGAGAAGCACCATCTGCGTATTTTTGCTGATAGCGGGACCCTGCTGGGAGCCGTGCGTCATCAAGGTTTTATTCCGTGGGACGATGATATAGATATGGCGATGCCGCGTCCTGACTACGACCGTCTGGCAGAGATTGCTCCTACGGAGTTTAAGCATCCCTATTTCTTTCAGAACACCTATACCGACCCTCTTCACGTGAGAGGACACGCCCAGTTGCGTAATAGCGAAACGACAGCCATCCTTGAAACAGAATACAATTTGAACATCAATCAGGGTATCTTTATCGACATTTTCCCACTTGATGGGGTTCCTGAAGAGGAAGTCCAGCAAGAGAAAGACAAGAGAGAAACAAGGCGTCTGTTAAATATTATGCGTATGAACAGACCTTTCCATCTCCCTGTTACATGGAACCCCTTGAAGATGTGGCGTTATTATCAAGAGCGCAGGCAATCAATGGATTATCTGAGAAAGAACCATATGACCAATCAAGATTGTTTTAGGATGTATGAGGACACGCTGCGAAAGACCAACTATGAGACAGCCTCAAGGGTAGGTACTTTGGGTTTTTGGTACAGACGATTCAAAGACCATAGCATTTATGACGATGTGGTAATGATGAAGTTCGAAGACATTGAGATTCCCGCACCCATAGGACACGACAAACTGCTACGCATCTTCTTTGGTGACAATTATATGACACCCATTCATGAGGCTGCATGTCATACGGGGCTCATCTTTGACGTTGAACGTCCGTACAAAGAGGTGCAGGCCGAATTGCGCCAGCAGCACTCGTGGCTGAAAGACTTCTACAAGGAAATAGTGAAACGCATCAAATAAATGGCAGACAATCAGCTGAAGGAAAAGACATCGAAAGGACTGTTCTGGAGTGCCATCACTCATGGTACAACTCAGGTCTTGAATTTGCTATTCGGCATATTCTTGGCTCGCAGGTTAACGAAAGGCGACTATGGAATTCTGGCTGTCATTTCTGTTTTCACTTTAGTAGCAGGATGTATCCAAGCGGCAGGTTTCTCGCAGGCATTAGCTAACATCAAGAAGCCTACACACAATGATTATAATGCTGTGTTCTGGTTCAATATCTTAGCAGGACTTAGCCTATACGGCATCTTATTCCTCTGCGCACCACTCATCGCACAGTTCTTTCATCAGCCTGTACTCGTTGACGTGTCTCGATTAACATTCTTGGCCATCCCTATTTCTGCATTGGGAATAGTGCCTAATGCCTATTTATGGATCAATCTAAGGAACCGTGAACTTGCAATCTCCAATTTCTTTGGCTTGATGGCATCGGGCTGTACAGGAATCTGGTTGGCCTATCACGGATATGCCTACTGGAGTTTAGTTTGGCAACAGATTATCTATATCACTGTTGCGAACATCATAAAATACTATTATACGAGATGGGTACCAACAACGCCTATTGATTTCAGCCCGATACGCAGAATGTACAAGTTCTCCGTAAAAGTGTTATTTACTAACATCCTCAACACTGTCAACCAAAACGTGCTGACCTTTATCTTCGGACGCATTTTTCATATTGACACCGTGGGAGTATACAATCAGGCTAACAAATGGAATACTACAGGAAGTTCGTTTATCTCGAACACTATCGGACAGGTGGCACAGCCTGTGCTTACTGCCGTCAATGACGACGCACTACGCGAACAGCGTGTGTTTCGTAAAATGATGCGATTTACGGCCTTCCTGTCGTTTCCTGCTATGTTTGGCTTGGCAATGGTGGCTAATGAGTTTATTGTCATCACCATCACCGACTATTGGCTGAGTTGTGTACCTCTGCTCCAGATACTGAGTATAGGCGGCGCATTCCTGCCATTCTATATCCTATTTCAGAACATGGCCATCAGTCACGGGCGTTCAGACCTCTATCTCTATAGCACTATCGGACAGATAGCCGTACAATTGGGTATCATCCTGCTTTTCTCGCAATGGGGCATCACCACGATGGTCATTGCCTATAGCATCTTTACGATACTCTATCTATTCGTTTGGCAGATAGTCACCACATCACTGAGTCACGTCAGCATCTGGCAGTTGCTCAAGGATATTCTGCCATTCCTTTTTATTGCGGCCTGCTGCATGGGAGGCACTTACGTGACTACACGCTCTATCACCATTCTACCTGTACTGCTGGTCGTACGCATCATTGTTGCCACATCGCTCTATTTCCTAGTATTAAGACTGCTACATGCAGAGATACTGAACGAATGTCTACAATTTGCCAAGAACAAAATAAAGAAATCACATTAAAAACGCTATGGAAAAACAACTCACGCTCATTATTCCTACTTACAATATGGAGAAATATCTCCATACCTGCCTCAGTTCACTTGTTACTGATGAAAGTTGCATGGAACAATTAGAGGTGCTGGTTATCAACGATGGTAGCAAAGATTCATCATCAGCCATAGCACATGAATACGAAGCAAAATATCCAGACACGTTTCATGTCATTGACAAAGAAAACGGCAACTATGGCTCATGTATCAATCGCGGATTGAAAGAAGCTACAGGTCGCTATATTAAGATACTGGATGCCGATGACCATTTCGACACAGCAGCTCTCAATCAATTTCTTGACGACATTGTCAACATCGATAGCGATTTGATTCTAACGGACAACACAATCTTTGGCGACAATGACATCAGCAAGAAATACTATAGTTTCAACGTCCCAGCCTATTCCCAACAAGTCTTTGCCGAACATTGTGAAACCCTAATGAGTTGTATGCAGATGCACAATGTCACCTACAAAAGGAGCATCTTCAGTACATTTGACTATCATCAAACAGAAGGGATCTCATATACTGATATGGAATGGATTTTTGCCCCAATGGCACATGTGCACACCTTTACATATCTGCCCATTCCACTTTATAAATATTTAGTGGGCCGTGCAGGACAGACCATCTCCAGTGAGCAAATCAGGCGTTCGAGTGATCATGTTGTCAAACTAGCTAATTCTATGTTGACAATGTTCACCAAGACTGGTGATATAGAACCTGCAATATACAACTATCTCTATTTCAGGCTTAATCGACAAATCAAAAGTCTTTATCGCACTTTCCTAGCTGAGTTTCCTGGATTAAATCTGGATGGTTTAGTCACATTCGACAAACGCCTTGAAAAAGAACTACCGCAACTCTATTCCGATTGCGGACGCATCACCATGGGACCTTTTATTCGCATCCGCTACGTGAATTACTGGCGAAAGCATCATTATGCTCCTCAACCCCAATACTTCTACACCATCTTCAATGGTTATATGAATACCCTGTTCTGGTGCAAGAAAAGACTACATATTGATCATGCATAGCCCATTGTCTACTCAATCGGTATATGCTTGAACTTTTCGTTAAGGAATCTGACGGCCTTTGACATCAATCTTAGCAATGGGAATGTTTTGTGGAAGTATGACAACACGATAAAATCATTGAGCATACCATTATTGACACGTGCAAACTTCAGATAGTCGTCCTTATAAAACGGATCTACCAACTCGTCAATCAATCGTCGGTTCTCTATCAACGTATCGCGCCATCTCTGTTTACTTACGCCTCCACTCTCGCATATAGCCAAAGGCTCGTTGATACAGGAAATACGGATTCTGTCTTTTACAAAGGGCTCCACAACAGACTTCAAATCAGCAATCAACTTGTACGACTCATCGAAGCCATACTTCTGTAACACCTCTTTACGATAATACACCGCTTGATGATACATACCGTTTGACAGTAAATCGTAGAGCGTCATCGTCTTCTTCAGCGTTCTTCGCATACCCCCATAGATATCCTCTCCAAGGATTATATCGCCATCGCTAACATTCACTAGTGACAAGACGTCCTTATCAGCAAATTCATCACCAGCATTCATAAAGACCACATAATCGCCTTTCACCAGCTTGATGCCTTTGTTCATCGCATTGTAGATGCCGTTGTCTTTCTCTGACACAGAAGTGGTGATGATATCTTGATTCTCGGCAATAATAGCGAGCGTATCGTCCTTACTGCCTCCATCTATCACAAGCACTTCCTTCTGTACATAGTCCAACTGACGAATACTCTTCAGCGTACGTCTTAGGCCATCTGCATTATTGTAAGTTACAACAATAACGGAATAGTATCGTTCTTTGTCCATAACAGATTATTGATAATATTGTTCTACCATAGGGATGATGCTTCCTGGCACCATTCCCTCAATGCTCTCCCCCGCCCTCACCTTCTCGCGTATCTCCGTACTGCTCACGTCAAGCAGGGGCATATCTATGGTACCAGGATAATCTTCGCGCGGATAAACGATCACCTCATGATGATCTAAGATTTCCTGCCAGTTGCGCCAGCGTTGGAAGTGTGCCCAGTTGTCACCACCTATTAATAGAGAAAAGGTATAGTCAGGATAGTCCTTGCTCAGATGCTGCAAGGTATTCCAGGTATATGAAGGTTTTGGCAAGCGAAACTCATAATCGCAGGCCTTCACGCCCTCTACGCCTTCAAGGGCTTTCTCTGCCATCTGCAATCGCAGTTGGTCATCCAGTAAATCTGTAGAGTTTTGCTTCAAAGGATTCTGTGGCGACACCATCAGCCACACCTCATTTAACACACATTGCCTTAGCACGGCCTGTGCCAAAGCAATGTGTCCGTTATGGATAGGGTTGAAAGAACCACCGAAGATTCCTATTCGTTTCATCCCAAGAATGATTTCACGATCTGAAGGGTCTCTTGCTTGGCTGTCTCCAAGTCATCATTCACGATGATATGGTCAAACTGCGAAGCAAAGGTCATCTCGTATTCTGCCTTAGCCAAGCGCTCAGCAATGGCTTCAGGCGTATCTGTAGCACGACCTTCCAAGCGATGACGCAGTTCCTCTACAGAAGGGGGCTGGACAAACAGGCTCAGGGCCTCATCACCATAATATTTCTTGATGTTGATACCACCTTTCACGTCAACGTCGAACACCACATTCTGTCCTTGGTTACGCTGATTCTCCACCTGTTGTTTCAAGGTACCATAGAAACGGTCTTGATAGACCTCTTCGTACTCCAGGAACTCATCATTCTGAATCTTAGAACGGAACTCATCTGGCGTCAGGAAGAAATACTCCACGCCATTCTGCTCAGTACCACGCGGAGCGCGACTGGTGCAGGAAATCGAGAAGTAGAGCTTCAACTCAGGATGCTCCTTCATCAACCATTGTACGATGGTGCTCTTTCCGCTACCGCTAGGAGCACTTACAATCAACATTTTCCCTTTCATCTATTTCCTAATTCGTGAAATTCGTGTAATTCGTGGTTCTAATCAAAGGGCGTTCAACACTTGTTCCTTAATCTGCTCCAACTCGTCCTTCATCTGCACCACGATGTTCTGCATCTCGGCCTGATTAGACTTTGAGCCAGTGGTATTGATTTCGCGACCCATCTCCTGAGCGATGAAGCCAAGCTTCTTACCCTGTCCGTGACCATCGCGCATCGTCTCACGGAAGTACTTCAGGTGGTTGGTCAGACGCTGTTTCTCCTCACTGATATCCAGCTTCTCGATATAGTAAATCAGCTCCTGCTCCAGACGGTTCTTGTCATACTCCACACCAGGAATCTGCTGCAAGCCATCCACGATACGCTGACGAATCTTCTCCACACGACTCTTCTCGTAAGGCTCAATCTCAGCCATCAGGCGCTCAATATTATCAATCTTCTCAGCGAACTTCTTCTCCAAGGCGGCACCCTCCTGCTTACGGAAGTCCACCAACGCATTGATAGCACCCTCTACAGCCTTGCGTGCTGCGGCCCATTCCTCGTCAGAAAGTTCTACCTGCTCCGTCTTTGTCAGCACGTCAGGCATACGAGTCAATGTGTACATCCAGTCCTCAGGCTCAGGGATACCCACTTTCTCTGCCACACTCTTCAGCTGATGATAGTAGTTCTCTACCAAAGCAGCATTTACAGGTGTAGCGTCCACGCCAGCCTCTTTCTCAATCCAGAGACTGAAGTCCACCTTACCACGCTCCAGCGCAGCAGCAATCATCTGGCGAATCTCCATCTCCTTCTCACGATAGAGGGGAGCGATACGCGTCTGTAGATCCAGCTGTTTAGAGTTGAGTGACTTTATTTCTGCATTAATTTTCTTGTCTTTAAACGCCACGACAACCTTGCCGTAGCCTGTCATTGATTGAATCATTATTGTTTGTTATTATTTAGTCGTTAAGAGAATAGGTGACAGTCGTAACCACACGTATTTTCTTAATATAAGGTGTATTTTCATCACGGTTCTCAATCTCAAACTGTCCCTGACCAGCAGTCTGAATCTTTCCAAGTTTAGATTCACTGGCTTCAGCGAACTGCTCTGCTGTCTTCTGTGCATTCTTGATAGCCTCTGACATCATCTCAGGCTTCATCTGCTGGAACGATGCATACTCATAGTTGGGATAACTGCTGTCAAGAGCTACACCTTGTTTCAGCAACTCCGCCTGTTTGAAGATGGCTTTGTTCACTTCTTCCACCTTTGTCGTAGCCACTGTAATCGTGGTATTCACAATATAGCGGAAAGGCTTTTGGTTGTCGCCCCACTCACGTGCCTCTAAATCAGTAACGCTGGGCGGATTTACCGTTATCTCACTTTCCTCTATTCCGTTCTGCTTCAAAAACGTCTTGATTTTATTAGCCTGAACGTTAATACGCTCATGGAGGGTTGGCAAATCATTTCCAGTCTCTTTAGTACTGATACTCCAAGTCACCTTATCAGCTGGCACTTCACGTTCTGCAAGACCCTTAACAGTCACCTTACGGTCTTTGTTGGTAAAGTTATCGATTCCAGCCTTCACACACCATCCCATCACCATCACACCGACTGACAGGATAATAGCTTCTTTTACTCTTCCCATAATTCTCAATTTTCAATTTTTAATTCTCAATTATTCCGACAGCATTGTCACTTCGATGCGATTCTTCTGTTGCAAAAGGATACGCGCCATCTTTTGTATGTCAGCAGCAGTCATCTGACGAGCCATATCGCAGTAGCCTGCGTCAAAATCCTCGTTATCATCCAACTGGTGCCATGCAACATAATCCCAATAGCCATTGGTTATAGCCATCTGATCGTACTGTTTCAGCAAGTACTGACGCACCTTCTCCAAAGAAGTCGGTTGTGGACCATGGTCTGCGATAGCCTTGAGTTGCCCATAGACGATAGGATTCAGTTCCTCGTAGCGCGACGGGTCAGCATTATACGAAATCTTCAAGATAGCATTAGGCTTTTCATCGCTTACCAGACTAAAGTCCACGCTGACGCCATAGGTGCCACCTTTCTCTTCACGCACAGAGTCTGTATAGGCAATAGACAGGATACGCTTCAGGAAATCGAGCGTGAGGTCATTCTTTGACGTAAAGGGGATGTCTGCCAAATAATAAATGCTGACATTTGCCAACGGAGTGGACATCTTTTTCTTAAAGACACGAGTAAAGTCACCCTTCTGCAGTTGGGGCACATTGGCTTTGTTAACAGCAGAATGCTTTTGGCCTATAGAAGGAAGACTAGCCAAATACTTGCAGATCATAGGACGCAACTCATCGAGCGACATATTACCGATGATCACGGTCTGGAAGTCAGCAGCATTGCTGAACCTATCCTTATAAATCTCAAGGATACGATCGTAGTTGACTTTAGCCAGACGTTCCTGCGTCATAGGCTCCAAACGAGGATGGTGTCCATAAAGGATGGCAGTAATAGAGTCGTTATAATCCACACGTGGCGATGCATTTCGATTATTCAAGAACGAGTAGCTACGGTTATAAAGGCCTCTGAAAGCTGTCGTATCACGACGAGGCTGGGTAAAATAGAGGTAAGCCAGCTGCATCA
Organism: uncultured Prevotella sp.; assembly: GCA_964539705.1. Taxonomy (GTDB): domain Bacteria; phylum Bacteroidota; class Bacteroidia; order Bacteroidales; family Bacteroidaceae; genus Prevotella. Next base: position 15,351 of record CAZIKA010000008.1, read on the forward strand.
TGGTCTCTGCATCCTTGACAGAGGCGCCACCACTGATGCTCTGCGACTGGCTGCCCACGGAGGTCTGCACTCGCACACTCTTATCAGCCAATTTCTTACGCAGTGTAATAGCATCCCACGAACCAACGCCGCCCTCACTCACAGCACTAGAGATCAGTGAGAGATTGGGGATATCCGCATCACCATAGACACTGGTACCACCTTCTGCCTTGATAGTCATCTGCACAGTATTCTTGCTATAGTCAGTCTGACGCACATAGACCTTCATACCATTACTAAGCGTCAACTCCGTAAAACCATGTTTCCAAGGTTTTTCACTTACGATAGTGCCTGCCTTGGGCTGTTCGGCCAACAATTGGTCATCAACGTGTTCCTCCGTATAAGGTGCATACTGCTGACGCTGGGCAGCCAGTATAACATCTTCTATCTGGGCTTCCGTAGGTAGGTGTACGCTCTCCTTATCGGGCGCATACATCACCACAACCTGATTCTTGTCGGTAATCAGCTCACGTACAGCCTGGTTGACTTCTTCCAGTGTCACCTCACGATCAAACTTCTGGGTCAGTTCCCATTGCTTATCAATAGACACCAGAGGTTCGCCCGTCAGGAAATGGTTCACACAAAGGGCTACCAGCTTGGAATTGGTGCGATCATGACGTTCGTTGAACTTACGCTCATTATGATTCAGGCGGAAACGCTTGGCACGATCCAGTTCTGACTGCGAAAAACCATGCTGGCGCATCTGTTCGCAAGCTGCCACAGCACTGATGATTCCCCCAAGGATATTCTCCTGCTTACAACTGACGGAGAGCGAGAACGACTCCTTTGTACGACTGAGGAAGAAATTAGAACTACGTCCTGTTGCACTCTGGAATGGCGGATTGGCCTGTTGCTTGATTTCAGAGAGTCGGCCGTTGATGATATATTCAATGAGCTCCTCGATATAGCCATCACGCAGATACGCCTCATTGTTCTTTTGATCATCGGGCGTAGCATCACGCTTCATATACATATGACAGAGCACGACAGGCTGTTCGGCATCTTTCTCGATATCCACAATCATGCGTTCATTGTCACTGACAGGATAGTAGATGCGCTCTGCAGGCTTCTTGGGCATCGGAATAGAAGAAAAAGTCTTCTTAATCTTCTTCTCCATCTTATCTACATTGACATCGCCCACCACGATAATTGCCTGCAGATCGGGTCTGTACCATTTACTATAGTAATCGCGAAGATCCTGATATGCAAAGTTATCGACAATATCCATCGAACCGATAGGCATACAGTCCTCGTACTTCGTTCCTTTATATATCTTTGGCATTGCCTCTTCCATCAAACGCTGGACAGCACGTCCTGCACGACGGGTACGCCATTCCTCATGAATCACACCACGCTCTTTGTCAATCTCGGCATCTTCGAGCAACAGGTAGTGACTCCAATCATGAAGAACCAAAAGACAAGAGTCGATGATTCCCTCGCGCTTCAAAGGAGCAGAACCAATATGATAGACGGTTTGATCCACACTGGTATAGGCATTCAGATTAGCACCGAACTTCACACCGATGGTCTCGCACCAAGGCACGATACCCAGTTTCTTACCCTTGCCAGGGAAATTCTTCGTTCCGTTAAAGGCCATGTGTTCCAGGAAATGGGCCAGTCCACGCTGGCGTGGTTCTTCCAGAATTGAACCAACACGCTGGGCAATATAGAAGTCAGCCAACCCAGGTTCCTTGGCATTATAACGGATATAATAGGTCATGCCATTCTTCAGTTTCCCCATACGTACCGCAGGATCCATAGGAAGTGAGTTCTGTGCTGCCATACCCAGAGAAAGCAGCAACAATCCGATAAAAAGCAGTTGTTTTTTCATATTCTTCGCATTTTCGTCAGTATTATGCGGCAAAATTACGAAAAAAAAATAATATCACCAATCATTTTTGCAAGAATACCTTCAAATTATTATTGTACAATTGCAAAAAAATATGTATTTTTGCAGCGAAAATGAGAAAAGTTGCCTATACGTTACTTGCTATACTGCTTTTCCTCGGCCAGTCTGTATATGCTCAGCGTTTTACTCTGTCAGGAAAAGTGGTCAATGCCGAAACTGACAAGCCCATAGAGTTTGCCTCTGTCCTCTTGTCAGAAAAAAGTTTGTGGGCTATCAGCAACGAGAAGGGCATGTTTACCATTAAAGAAGTTCCTGCCGGCAAAGCAACATTGACAGTACAATGCTTGGGATATCAGAAACGCACACTACATATTGATTTAAACCGAAACGTCACTGATATCGTACTGAGACTGAAAGCCGAGAACCTGAAGTTGGAAGGGGTGACAATCGTTGCCAAGCGAAAGGAAGACGAAGCCACCACCTCATATAGCATAGACCGACAGGCGCTGGACAACCAACAGATTCTGAACGTAGGCGACATCAGCACGTTGCTACCAGGCGGAAAAACGGTGAATCCCACGCTAATGAGTGACAACCGTCTGGCGTTGCGCAGTGGTAGTCAGGAGAAAGGCAACGCCTCATTTGGTACTGCCATTGAGATTGACGGCATCCGACTAGACAATAACGCCCTGAGCGGTGAGACCTTGGGAGCCTCAACGCGTACCGTCAGCGTCTCAAACATCGAAAGCGTGGAAATTGTCACGGGCATCCCATCAGTAGAATATGGTGACTTATCAAATGGTATCGTCAAGGTAAATACTCGCAAGGGCAAATCACCATTTATCATTGAAGGCAGTCTGACACAGCACACACAACAGACCGCCATCAACAAAGGCTTCGACCTAGGGCATCATGTCGGTCTCCTAAATGTCTCGCTGGAACATGCTCGTTCCTTCACAAATGCCGCCTCACCCTATACGGCCTATCAGCGTAACATTTTCTCGCTGCACTACATGAACACCTTTATGCAGGAGGGCACTCCACTGACGCTGAACATCGGGCTGACAGGAAATATCGGAGGCTATAACTCTGAGGCCGACCCTGACGAAGCCAATGACGAATACAGTAAGGCACGTGACAACGCCCTTCGTGCAAACTTCGACATTCAGTGGTTGCTCAACAAGTCGTGGATCACGAACTTCAAATTGACTGGTTCCCTCTCCTATTCCGACCGTAAGACCGAGGATTATACCTATAATAGCAGTGCCACCACACAGACCTACCTTCACACCACAAAGCAAGGCTATTATCTGGCAGGGGACGAAGGCGTTGTGCTGGGACCTATCGGCTATTGGTACACCACCCGTTATAACGACTCCAAGCCACTGACGTGGAGTCTGAAAGCCAAAGCCGACTGGAATCGCTATTGGGGAAACGTGTCTAGCCGTTTTGCGGCTGGCATCCAATATACAGGCAGCAAGAACGAGGGACGCGGCATCTATTATGATGATATGACTACCGCTCCAACCTGGCGCGAATACCGTTACGACGATCAACCTGCTATGCATAATCTGGCTTTCTATGCTGAAGAAAAGATTATCCTCCCCACTACGAAAGCCTCCACGCTGGAGTTGACAGCAGGTCTGCGTGATGACCTTACAATGATCAATGGTTCTGAATACGGCACGGTGAACAGTCTGTCACCCCGTTTCAATAGCCGTTACGTGTTTTGGCGTAATCGATACCAACAACTCATCAACCGTTTGGAAATTCATGCCGGATGGGGCAAGAGTGTCAAACTACCATCGTTCCAAGTACTTTATCCAGCCCCCTCGTACATCGACCGCGAGGTATTTGCCTCTACTAGCGATGCATTAAACCGTACCTATCGTGCCTATCACACTACCCCAGTGAAGGCGGCCTGCAATCCAAACCTGCGCTGGCAGTATACCAACCAGATAGATATAGGTGTTGAGATGAATATCAAAGGTACCAATATCGCCCTGTCTGGTTTCTACCATCGTACCAACCGCTCATATATGGGCATGACATCCTACACACCATTTGAATATAACTATACGCCTACAGCCAATTACGATGCCATCAGTCCTGAGAACAGACAATTTGCCATTGATCCCCAAACAGGTATCGTTACGCTGAGTGATGCATCTGGCGTTGTTGCCCCCCAAGCGCTCGCATCCGTAAAACGTCATACCTATGCCACAAACACCACCTACACGAATGCCAACTCTCCCCTACATCGCTACGGATTGGAATGGATTGTCGATTTTGCACAGATTACCCCCCTGCGCACAAATATCCGACTGGATGGCAACTACTATTATTATAAAGGTATTGACGAAGTTCTTTTTGCCGACATCCCCCTTGGGGTAAACTCTTATCAGAGCGATGGAAGCCTTTATCAGTACGTGGGCTATTACAAGGGATCTAACATAACAGGAACGAGTATTTCTGCTAATGCCAATGTGGCAAACGGATCTCTGTCTAGACAACTGAACCAGAACATTACCATCACTACCCATATTCCCAAGATTCGTATGATTGTAGCCCTGCGACTGGAGACCTCGCTCTACAACTACCGCCGTTCGCTCTGCGAATTCAGCGATGGGACGCGAGGCTATATGCTCAGCAACAGTAACGACTATGAAGGTGTGCCCTACGATGGTTCTGCCGACAAGCATATCGTGGTTTATCCAGAGTATTACGCCACGTGGGATAATCCATCGCAGATGGTACCCTTTGCCGAAAAGTTCCTTTGGGCGAAGACCAATGATCCTGCGCTCTATAATGACCTATCGAAATTAGTGGTACGTTCTAACTATGCCTACACGATGAATCCCAATAGCCTGTCGGCCTATTACTCTGCCAACATCAATATCACCAAGGAGATAGGCGATCACATTTCTCTATCGTTCTATGCTAACAATTTCTTCAACACCATGAGGAAGATACATTCATCGCAGACCGACCTTGAGACCTCGCTCTTCGGTAGCAGCTATGTACCCAGTTATTACTACGGACTCTCACTTCGTCTAAAAATATAAGGATTATGAAGAAAACGGCTCTTTTTTTCTGTCTTGTATGCTGCATCACTGCACTCCTCACTGCCTGTAAGGAATATAATGAGACCATTGAGACCTTTACGCTCAATATATCCCTTATTTTCCCCGATGATGCAGGAGTACAGAAGGACGGCATCCGCGTAGAACTAAAGAGCATTGGACACGAAGCCATCTATGTAGACTCCACAGACACTCAGGGCACCGTTCATTTTCAAGTGCCTTCCGGCATCTACGAAGCCAGTTCGTCTTCTTCACACAAGCAGAGCGGCAACAACATCATGATACTGAATGGCAACTCAGGCCAAATTATCATCAAAGATCAGACGATAGAGACTGCCACCATCATCCTACGAGCCTCAAAGACTAGCCAACTAGTTATCAAGGAGCTCTATAATGGCGGTATCATGAAAGATGACGGTAAAAGTTTCTTTTTCGACGAGGGTTTTATTCTGTATAACAATTCTAGCTCTGCAGTAAGTCTTGACGACCTCTGTGTAGGCATTGCTTCCCCTTACAATAGTCAAGCGAATAATCGTTGGTACGACAGCGAGGGCAAACTAATATATGAAAGCGAGGGGTATATTCCTGCCATTGACGGCATCTGGTATTTTCCACAGACACTTAGTATCAAGCCCTATACACAGATTGTGGTCTGTGCGTATGGAGCTATAGACAATACACGAACCTACCCTCAGTCGGTAAACTATGCCCATGCCGACTACTATTGTATGTACGACCCAGAATCAGGCTATATCAACCCCAACTACTACCCCACCCCTTCGGACGTGATTCCCACATCCCACTATCTTAAGGCGGTAAAGATTGGAATCTCCAACGCCTGGGCACTTAGTAACACCTCGCCGGCCCTCTTTCTGTTTAAAACGCAAGGAGCCACACCCCGCGAGTTTGCTACCAACGTAAGCAACATGGTCTATACACCTGGTGCGAAACAAGATGACATCAACAAATCCGTCAAGGTTCCCATAGATTGGATTCTTGACGGCATCGAGGTTTTCTCTGCTGCTCATACCACCAGCAATTTGAAACGACTGACGCCAACGATTGACGCTGGCTATGTCTTGTTGACCAACCAGCACGGTCATACGCTCTATCGCAATGTTGACAAAGCTGCAACCGAAACACTGCCAGAAAACGAGGGAAAACTGGTCTACGGCTATATTTCCGATCCCAGCGGTATAGATGCTGAGGCGAGTTTCAAGAATGGAGCCCATATAATCTATATGGACACCAATAATTCATCTAACGATTTTCACGAACGACTGTCATGCTCATTAAACGATTAATACTCCCCATCTGCCTGACAGTGACATTAGACATTCAGGCGCAAGATTCGCTGTTGCTTCGTGACTATACGTTTATGAAGTACAGCGACCCGTGGCTAAGCAGTCCCAATGCTGCTGCGTTGACTAGGTTTACCTATCAGAACATCGCACAAGCAGAGTTGTCGCTCTCTGGTGAAAAGGGCGGTTTTACCAACTATAATGGTTCTGATGATGCTACGCTAGTTAATGCCAATGTAGAGTCGTTCTACAGATACAACCAGCGCACCGTCTTTTTCGGCAGCATGAGTTACGAGAACTTCTCCGGTCGTCACATGGCTGGCTCGGCATTCATTAACCCAGAAAGAAAGCCCTTCGACCTTGTGGAAGATTCGCTGACCAACGAAGGCACCAAGCATCGCGACACCTACACACTCACTGGTGGCGTGGGTTGCTGTGTGACCGATGGTTTCTCCGTCGGTGTCAAGATGGATTATACCGCCGCCAATATGGCGAAATACAAAGACCTGCGTCATCAGAACAAACTGATGGATTTACAACTATCAGCTAGCATCTACACAGATATCACCTCATGGTTCTCTCTGGGTGCTTACTATATGCACCACCGCAATACCGAAAGTATCATCTTTGGCAAATACGGCACCAGCGACAAGGTATACAAAACGCTCGTTTCCTATGCCAACTTCACTGGACACTTAGAGCAATTCGGACAAGAGGGCTATACGGATAAGAGTCGTGAGATGCCATTTGTCAACAATAGCAACGGTGGTGGTGTACAGTTATCTGCTCTCAGGTCTCGGCTGTCAGTTTACGCCTCGTATTCCTACTTCTATGGTTGGGGCTACTACGGTAACAAATCGCCTTATACCATCACTTATAGTGAACACGAAAGCAATCGCCATACCCTACAGTTACAAACTGCCTACAGCTATGAAAAGTCGAGACATATCTTCGATTTCAACGCAGACTTTGAGACGCTTCAAAACGACGCTACAACCCATCGTGAACTGAAGAACGCCTCAGGTGCCACCTATTACGAGTATTACACACCCGTGAAGGAAGCTGACAAACAGTGGAAAGACTACTATTTCTCTTACACCTTACACTTAGGCATTCGTGAGGCCCTGCCCACATGGACCCTTCAGGCTGGTCTCAACTGGAAAAGCCGCAAGCAGACGGCTTATATCTATCCCTACTTCCGTCGCCAGGGCATCAATTACTACACGCCCTTTGTCTCAGTATGTCGCAATATCATTGCGACCAAAGGCGTGTGGTCCGTGTCTCTCAATGGCTCTTATCAAAAAGGTAGCGGTACACCTTATGAAGACAACATATTCCAGACACCCAGTGACAAGCAACCTGTTTCACCCTCTATGGATGCCTATCTCTACCGCGAGTATCAATGGCTCACAGCCTCACAGTTCAGCATTGGTGGACAGGCAAAATACGCTTTCATATTCCCTAACAGCAATATCAAGACCTTTGCCCGCCTGGCACTCAGCCATCGTAAAGCCAACGAGAGCTATGAATACAGCAATGGCCAGAACCGCACGGAAGCGACCCTGACCATTGGATGTGAGTTCTAATTAACATGAGTTCTACGAATTCACGTTAATTCAGCGTTTATTTCTCCTTACACTCGTGAGCTGACGGCACCGTTATGGTGATGCCTGCAGTTTTGATATCGTTCTGGAGCTTGTCAGCATTAGTCTCGTCAGTGAAAAAAGTCACTGCCAGCGATTTCTGCTTTTCGTTGACATTAGCATCCTCAACGCCGTCAAGCATCAACACCTCATCAATCGTCTCTTGAGAGACCTGCTCTGCAGGAATTTTATAATAGGCATACGATACTTTCGGACCGCTGTAGTAGTTCACTGGTGTAAAACCAAGTCCACCTATCACACGACGTATATCAGCCTTACAAGTCTTGTTGGCATCATAACGCACAAAAATGTAGTTCTTGTCCAAATGGGGGGCCATACTGTCGATGCCTACCTCGCCTTGCAATCGCTGGCTGATGCGGTTATAGCACTTCTGACAATGCATGTCAGCTATGCGAAGTCCAAAGCCTCGCATAATAGTATCTTCAGGACTATAGGTTGAGGCCTTATAACGTCCAGTAGCAGCCAAGCGGGCTTTGATACTGTCGGCACACACCTGCTTCCTGTCGAAAGCGATGCAGGCCGTTCGGCGCTCAATATTGAATGTAATACCATCGATACCTGGCAACTTCTTTACCACATTCTTCACCTTATGGGCACATTCCTCACAGCGCATACCTTTTATGCGGACAGTGAGCGTATCAACATTCTGAGCCACGACTCCTAGTTGAGCCGTCAGCAGGAGAGTCATGATGACCAGGATCTTCTTCATAGGCATTTATTGAGCTATTACTTTCTTACCATTCACAATATTGAGTCCCTTCTGCACCTTGTTCTGACGAACGCCCTGCAGACTATAGACAACAGGAGCAACTTCGTTTGTACGAACATCAGCAATACCAGTGGCCGTATCTACCATCGAGATAGGCAACAACTGACGTTTGTCAGTTCCTGCTCCTACAAGAATGGCTACCACAGTGATATTATTCTTGGTCTGACCCGCCGTCCAGCTTTCTGCAATCTTATGCAATTGCTGATTAGCTGTAGCAGAGCCATTGGCAACATCTATCGTTGCATCGCCCTGTTTCAATGTACCTTTCGTAGCATCCGTTGCAGTAAAGGTGGCATTAATGATTCTCACTACCCTGTTCAGGTTAGCAGCCACGTTAACCTCTGCCAGCGTACCTTCTACCATTGTGTATGAACTGATGGGTTCACTCTGCAGTTCGCTCTTCAGCATATCCTCTGTTTCCTTCATGTGCGAGTTACCTGCGTTGAGGCGTTTCACGGTATAGACAACGCCGTTCACCTTGGTTCCCTCCTGCAACTTATCATTAATCGAGGCACTCTGTATCCAGCAGCCACCAGTAGCATCCTGCAACCATACTGTTGAATAGCCGTCGGCACTCTTGCCAATCACCTCGGCATTGGTCAGCGTCAGCTTAGCATAGGTACCAGCCTCCAAGGCATTGAAAGCGGCAATATTAGCACAATCTACGTATGGCAATGGTTCCAGACTGACGGTATTCTCGTTCTTTGGAGCCAGCGTCACGACAGCGTTGGCAAGGAAAGCTGTGGCATTGTTCAGGAAGCGTACACCCTCGGCATTACCCGTCCATACAAGCCCAGACATAGTACCAGATGAAGGTGCAAACGTCAAGTCACCATAGACGACACTAAACTCCACCTTCGTCACAGCATAGCCTGCTGGAGCACGGAAGGTCAGCGTACTATACTCTTTATACATTGAGAGACAGTTGCCGTGTGTGCTTGCGCTGATACGCGACTGTGCCGAACCACCAGTAATGTTCAGGCTGACATTCTCCACCGTGTAGGTCTCATTGTAGATATATCCTCTTATGTCAGTTAAGGTCTCACCCAGATAGCCACGAAGGGAAGCCGTAGTAAAGTCGAACGTAGCCTCAGTAGCCTGAGCTGCCTGCGTATGATAATCGGAGATTTTGTCACCTGCCCATGAAATCCATTTCTTGTCTTCTGTCTCCCAAGTCCAGTTGCCAAAGAAGTGGTTATCAGCACCATTGACGGTGAGATAGACTTCATCTTTCGATGCGAGATTCACTTCGGTAGACTCCTCGCAGTTACGCTCGAAACCTACCTTCTCACCATTAGCGATGAAACGATAGTGATAGCGCAGGGCATTGTTCTTCATGGGGATCGTGTTCACGCCAGCCTTTTCGCCAGAATTCAGACTGTTGCTGTTAATCTGCTCATAATAACCGGCAGACAACACAAAATCATAAGTACCATCATAGGCCATGAGCACCATAGCCGTATTTTTATTCATGATATAGGTCTTACCCTCTTCTGCTCCGTCGTAGTATCCATAGGAAATTGTAGCACCACTCTTGGCTGTATAACCAGAAGATACTCTTGCAGCCACAATCTCCTTTGGAACCTGATAGCAGCTGGCAATGTGGAAACCACGATAACCGTTCTTTATCTCCAACGAGAGGGCTCCGTGAACTTCTTCCAACGAGAAATGGGCATCAGTAGGCTCTTCATTCGAAGCATACTGAGGATAGGTAGAGTTTCCATAAGGATGCCCAACTGTCCCATAAGTTAGCGCAATGAGCAAGTCCTTCGTATTTGTCAGGTCACTCATTGCCAGTTCGCCAAGAATCTGCCAGCTATAGGCAACGAAGGTGTCTGTATCATCGCCAAAGAGACCTGCCATCTGCTTCACATTATCTTCACCTGTAGCGTTGTCGGTCCTTGAACCGTCCTCGCCCAGTCCTTTTAGGTCAGCCTTTACCCAAACGGTATTGCCACTGGCTGCTAAGGCATCCTTCTGTGCATTCAGTTCTGCCACGGTATAGGGCGATGCTTTTGTACCATCACCAGCCCAAGCCTGTCCGATTCCAGCCAGCAACATACCAGCCACAAGGGTCAGCGTTTTCATTGAAGTAAAAAATTTCATAAGCATTACTTTTAGTTATTCATTTTCCGACTGCAAAGGTACGATTTTTTTCTCATATCTACAATCCCAAATAGTAGGTATTTAATATCCATTTGTATAAATTAATAAGGTTGACACCCCAAAGGGAAGTGCCAACCTCATATAAAACAACAAATCTGGAATACTTATTTCACGTTGCCCACCTTAATTAAGTACTCTCCTATCTGTACGGCATTCAGGGCAGCACCCTTGCGAATCTGGTCGCCAGAGAGCCAGAATGTGAGGCCGTTCTCGTCAGAGATATCCTTACGCACACGACCTACGTAGACATCATCTTTACCAGCAGTCTCCAGAGGCATGGGGTAAACGAGGTTGGCAGGATCATCAACCAGCGTACAACCAGGAGCAGCAGCGATAGCCTTCTGTGCCTCCTCTACGCTGATGGGCTTCTCAGTCTCAATCCATACAGACTCAGAGTGAGAGCGCAGCGAGCTGACGCGTACACATGTAGCCGAACACTTCGCATCGGTATGCATAATCTTCTGTGTCTCGTTGTACATCTTCATCTCTTCCTTGGTGTAACCGTTGGGCTGGAACACGTCAATCTGAGGAATCACGTTGTAAGCCAACTGGTGGGGGAACTTTTTGATGGTCTTCACCTCGCCATCCTCAACGATTTCCTTATACTGCTGCTGCAGTTCTGCCATAGCGGCGGCACCTGCACCAGAAGCGCTCTGGTAAGAAGATACGTGAATGCGCTTGATGTGGCTGATATTCTCCAGAGGCTGCAGTACCACTACCATCATAATAGTGGTGCAGTTGGGGTTGGCAATGATACCACGGGGACGCTTCAAGGCATCCTCAGCATTGCACTCGGGCACTACCAAAGGCACATCCTCGTCCATACGGAAAGCACTTGAGTTGTCAATCATCACGGCACCATACTTCGTGATGGTCTCAGCAAACTCCTTAGAAGTGCCAGCACCAGCAGAGGTGAATGCAATGTCGATATCCTTAAAGTCATCGTTATGCTGCAGGAGCTTCACGGTCAGTTCCTTGCCGCGGAAGGTGTATTTGGTGCCGGCACTGCGCTCAGAACCAAACAATACCAGTTCATCCATCGGAAAATTTCTCTCATCAAGAAGTCTCAAAAACTCCTGTCCTACAGCGCCTGATGCGCCAACAATTGCTACTTTCATTTTACCTAAATTTAAATTTTGACTGCAAAATTACAACTTTTCCGTCAAATAACTTACAATTTGAAAGAAAAATTTACGTTTATGCTGCAATAAAGTAAGTTCAATCAATTAATACACAGTTCACCATAGGGTCGTGACTTGGGAAGTTGGTGTGTAGAAGCAGGCAGTTCGAAGGTCAGGAACTTGCCAATCGCGCCCCAGGAACCGTAAGCTCCGCAACCACAAACAGCAAACCACAAGCAAAAAAAAGGTCAAAGGCCTTGAATGGATATCGTTTTTTTTTCGTACCTTTGCCCCAAATTCCGAAACCAATGGATACACAGACCGCCATACAACCGCTGATACAAGACCCCACCATGATATTTTTCGTGGTGCTGCTCATCGTACTCTTCGCGCCTATCGTGATGAGTAAGCTGCGCATTCCGCATATCATCGGGTTGGTGCTGGCTGGCGTATTGATTGGCAAATACGGGTTCAATCTGCTGGCTCGCGACACATCGTTCGAGGTATTCGGACAAGTAGGCCTCTACTATATCATGTTCCTGGCAGGTCTGGAGATGGACTTGGAGAGCATCAAGAAGAACTCCAAGCGACTGGTGATCTTCGGACTCCTCACGTGCTTCGTGCCGCTGGTGCTGACCTATGTGATGTCTATCACCGTATTAGGCTACAGCGGGAGGGCATCGTTCCTGCTGGGATGTATCATGGCATCGAACACACTGGTGGCCTACCCTATCATCGGGCGTTACGGCTTGCAGCGCAACTCGAGCGTGATGCTCAGCGTGGGAAGTTCGATGCTGTCGCTCTTCCTGGCACTGGTGATGCTGGCCATACTCGTAGGCACGTTCAGCGAAGACAGCGACTGGCTGTTCTGGGTACTGTTTGTGGCTAAGTTCGCAGCGTTCTGTGCTGGAAGCATCATGATTATCCCCCGACTGACGCGCTATTTCCTGCGCCGTTACAGCGACTCGGTGATGCAGTATATCTTCGTCATGGCCGTGATGTTCATCAGCGCTGCCCTGTCGGCACTCATTGGATTGGAGGGCATCTTCGGTGCCTTCTTCTCAGGTTTGATCATCAACAGATACATCCCCCACGTATCGCCCCTGATGAACCGTATCGAGTTTATCGGTAACGCGCTCTTCATTCCCTATTTCCTGATTGGCGTGGGTATGCTCATCAACCTGCAATCGCTAGCCGATGGTGCTGAGGTGTGGGGCATCATGTTCCTCATCGCCTTCTTCGGCACGTTCGGAAAGGCACTGGCGGCCTATATCTCGGCTCTGCTGTTCAAACTGACGAGGTCGGAGGGAAAGATGATGTTCGGACTGACATCGGCTCATGCCGCTGGTGCCATTGCAATGGTGATGGTAGGCCGCAGGCTGATGATAGGCAACAACGTGGCACTGGCCGATGACAATATGCTCAACGGCGTAGTCATTATGATTTTGGTCACCTGTATCGTCTCGACCTTCACAACAGAGAGGGCTTCGCAACAGCTCGTCATTGCCAACAGCAAACAGCCAAAAGCCAAAAGCCAGAAGAACGACGACGAGCGCATCATGGTCTGCGTAAAATACCCTGAGATAGCACCACAACTGCTGGAACTGGCACTGCTCACGAGGAACCAGAAGCTGAAACGCGAACTGGTGGCACTCAACGTGGTGTACGACGGCGAGAACAGTATAGCTGAACGCGAGAGGGGCATCCAACTACTGGAAAAGCTGCAACAGCAGGCCAGCGCATCGGAGGTGCAGGTGCAGACGCAGGTACGACTGGCTACGAATATTGCAAACGGCATCAAGCACGCCTTCCGCGAGAGCGGCTGTTCAGAGGTGGTGATGGGTATGCACGTCCATACCGAGGTGACTACGAAGTTCTGGGGAGAGTTCATCCAGAGTCTCTACAACGGCCTGAACCGCCAGATTCTGCTGATGCGATTCACCCAGCCACTGAGCACCCTGCGCCGCATTCAAGTGGCAGTGCCCAGTAGAGCGGAGTATGAGCCAGGATTCCACCGATGGCTGGAACGTCTGTGCCGCTTTACTGGTCAGCTGGATTGTCGTGTGCAGTTCCACGGGCGCAACGAATCACTAGAACTGATACAGCAATACATCAACAACCAGCATCCTAACGTGCGTGCTGAATATACCTATATGGCACATTGGAACGAGTTACCTAAGCTCGCCAGCCAGATAGGCCCTGACAACCTGCTCGTCGTGGTCACCGCCCGTAAAGGTACCATCAGCTACAAGAATGCCCTAGACCGTCTGCCCGATGAGCTGACGAAGTATTTCTCAGGTACCAACCTGATGATTATCTTCCCTGACCAGTACGGTAACACGAAGGAGGAGAAGATGAGCTTCACAGAGGCACAGCACCACGAAGAGAACAGCGTCTATGACACACTCCTCCGCTGGATTCATAAGAAGTGATAAGTGAAAAGTGATATGATAGAAATAAAAAACATAACCAAGAGCTTCGGCTCACTACAAGTACTGAAAGGCATCGACCTCCACATCGATAAAGGCGAGGTGGTAAGTATCGTAGGCCCCAGCGGCGCAGGAAAAACCACCCTGCTGCAAATCATCGGCACGCTGGATAAGCCCGATACGGGTTCTGTATGTGTCGATAGTATCGACACCACCACCCTTTCCCAAAAAGCATTGGCCGATTTCCGCAATAAACACCTGGGCTTTGTGTTCCAGTTCCATCAGCTATTGCCTGAGTTCACAGCCATCGAAAACATTATGATACCTGCCTATATCGCAGGAACATCGAGGAAGGCAGCCAAAGAGCGCGCCACAGAACTACTTCAGTTCATGGGCCTCACAGACCGCGCGAACCACAAACCCAATGAGCTCTCAGGCGGAGAGAAGCAACGCATCGCCGTAGCACGTGCCCTCGTCAACAGCCCTGCTGTTATCCTGGCCGACGAGCCCAGCGGATCACTCGACACGAAGAATAAGGAGGAACTGCATCAGCTTTTCTTCGACCTGCGCGACCAATTCGGACAGACCTTCGTCATCGTCACCCACGATGAGACGCTGGCCTCTATCACCGACCGCACCATCCATATGCGCGATGGCCTCTTAGAAAACAGTGTCGTCAGCGGTTTACCCGCTGACTCCCCATCAGCCCCATTAGACCTATGATAAAACTTGGCGATTACAACACCCTGAAAGCCATTCGTCGCGCAGAACAGGGTTTCTACTTGGAAGGCGACGAGGCGAGCGGCGACATCCTGCTCCCCAACCGCTACGTGCCCGAAGGTTTATCCATCGGTAAAGAGATTGAAGTATTTGTCTATCTTGACCAAGACGAGCGTCTCATTGCCACCACCGAGAAACCGCTGGCAAAGGTGGGCGAGTTTGCCTGTCTGGAAGTCGCATGGATCAATAAATACGGAGCCTTCCTGAAATGGGGACTTTTAAAAGACCTCTTCTGTCCGTTCCGTGAGCAGAAACAGCGCATGGAGGTTGGCAAACGCTACATCGTCTATGTCAAAGAGGATGAAGAGACCCACCGACTGATGGCTACGGCAAAAGTAGATAAGTACCTGACTGCTGCTACCGCTTCAGCAGGCAGTGTGCCCAGCGGTTTCCCCGCTGGTCCAACAGAACCTCTTCGCCACGGTGCCCCCTGCAACTGTCTCATCTGGCAAAAGACCGACTTAGGCTTCAAGGCCATCATCAACAACCGCTATCAGGGACAAATCTACGACAATCAGATTTTCCAGCCCCTGCACTCCGGCGTTCGTCTCACGGCCTACATTGACCACGTGCGTCAGGATGGCAAGATAGATATCACATTACAACCCACAGGGCGTCAGCACACCCTGGACTTCGCCGAAGTACTCCTTCGTTATCTCTACGAGAACGACGGACGCTGCGACCTTGGTGACAAGAGTGACGCTGAGCTCATCTACGACCGCTTCAAAGTGTCGAAGAAAGCATACAAAAAAGCCATCGGCGACTTGTATCGCCGACGGCTGATTATTATCGAAGAAGAAGGGATTCGTCTTGCCTAATCACAAACACAAACAGAAAGGCTCGTGCCTTTCTGTCTTGTAATCATCCTACTTTTACCTTTTTATCATCATAAAAAGAACTTTTTTTAGAAAAAATTTTGTAAATTAGGTTTTTCTTTTTAAATTTGCACTGTTGTTATAATTAAAAACAAAAACCTGATTACACTAGTCTTTATTATTATGATAAAACTTAACACCCTCGCAAAAAGGAGCGCATTGTCTCTCTTTGCAATTGTATGTACGCTTTCAACAAGTGCACAGTTCCTGCGTACCAGTTACACACAGGATGTTCCCTACAAAATGCAGATGAACCCTGCAATGGTTCCAACACACGGTTATGTAAGCCCCATCCTCGGACCTGTTTCCGTCACATTACAGTCAAATGCGTTCGGATCAGACCAGGTTAAGGATATGATTGAGGCGAAAAACAATTATTTCCAAAGCAGCGACTTCCTAAACAACTTGGAGAGCAAGAACAACCTCAACATGAACTTCGGCATTGACCCCATTGCTTTCGGTTGGTACAATGGAAAAGGATTCTGGAGTTTCAATGCCGGAATACGCATGGAAGCCGGTCTCACAATGCCCAAATCTGTCTTCACCATGATGAATGAGATGAATGGTGGCGGTTTCGACGACAATAAATTCTGGAAAGCAGCACACAATTGGGATTTGGCAGGCGAAAAGGTCAACATAATGATGTATAGCGAAGTTGGCTTGGGCTATGCACGGAAAATCACCGACAAGCTGACCGTTGGCGTCAAAGGAAAATTCCTGATGGGTATCGCGAATATGCAGTTTGAGATGAATACCATGAACGTAGAGACTCCTGCCGTTGATATTGATAATATTAACACTATTGTGGCTTCTGCTGAGAATCTGAATTGGTCGAACTACACTTCATATGAAGATGTCAAGAAAGCCAATGAAATCCTCGAGATGCGTAAGGGTATTACCGGTACAGCAAAGATTGCCCTTAACGGCACGATGAAAAGTTCTATGGGCGGACTGAAGTGGAAGAAAGACGATAAGGGCATCATCAATAATGTGGAGATGAAAGGCTTCGGCATTTCCGGTTATGGTCTCGCTGTTGACCTGGGTGCTACGTATCAGGTACAGGACAACCTTCTGGTTACAGCGGCTGTTACAGACCTCGGCTTTATCAGTTGGAACAAGAACAATGCACAGAAGATAGAAGTTAACGCCAGCCAAAGCTACGATTTGTCATATGGTAATGGAACAACGGATGTAGCTACACTGACATTAGCTAATTACGATAAAAACAAGGAGCACGACCTGTATGACTTTGCCAAGAAGGTGTCAAGCAACGAAATCATCAACTTTGACATGCTGCAAATGGAAGAGACTGAGGGTGAAGCATATACCACATCACTCTATTCTACCATCGCCCTCGGTGCACAGTATAGCCTGCTGAGCAACAAACTGTTGGTAGGAGCCCTCTATACCGGCCACATTGCCAAGCCAAAGACCATCAACGAGCTGACTCTGACCGGTTCATACAACCTGTCGTCGCTACTTAACCTGTCACTCTCATATTCCATGATTCAGAGTTTAGGCAAGTCATTTGGTATCGGTGTTAAAGTTGGTCCTGTATACGCTGGTACTGACTATATGTTCTTGGGAAACAACACCAAGTGCGCCAATGCTTTGGTTGGTTTGAGCATTCCTCTCAGCAAAGGCAAGAAATGGATGTAATCAATAGTTATCTACATCATACAAGAATCCCTGACAACGGAACTGTTGTCAGGGATTCCCATTATATAGAGGTTGTCTGTTAGAACTCTGCGCTCTTTGGTGTACGTGGGAAAGGTATCACGTCGCGGATGTTCTGCATACCCGTCACAAACAGGATGAGACGCTCGAAACCAAGACCGAAACCTGCGTGAGGGCATGAACCCCAACGACGGGTATCGATATACCACCAGAGGTGGGTCTGATCCATTTGACGACGCTCTATCTCGCCCATCAGCTTATCGTAGCTCTCCTCACGAACAGAACCACCAATAATCTCACCAATCTGTGGGAACAGCACATCAGTGCCCTGCATGGTAGGACCAGGAGCAATAGCCCCCTTATAACCCACAGAACCGCCATCAGCAGTATCCTGATTCTGTTTCATATAGAACGACTTGAATGCACGTGGATAGTCAGTCATGATGACAGGCTTCTTGAAATGCTCCTCAACGAGATAGCGCTCGTGCTCAGAAGCAAGGTCGTCGCCCCAGTTGCAGGGGAACTCAAACTTCTTACCGTTCTTGATAGCCTCCTGCAGGATGTTGATACCCTCAGTGTAAGGCAGGCGCACGAATGTCTCCTTGAGAACGCCCT